>JAUYAR010000056.1 GCA_030693415.1 Candidatus Cloacimonadaceae bacterium
CCGTAAATCGTTATAGCATGGCTTTTAAAATGCGTGTTATTGAGGATGTCGAAAACGGTCTGATTTGCGCCGAAGATGCGCGGAAACTGTATGGAATTGGCGGCAGAAACACAGTACATGAGTGGATAGCCCAGTATGGAAGAAACCAAAAGTTAGGAAAGGTGATACACATTATGACTAAAGACGAAGAGCTGGAAGTAATCGCGTTGCGACGCGAGAACAAGCTGCTTAAGAGAGCCTTGGAAGAGGCATTTATTGAGAAAATCGCCCTCGAGACGCTTGTCGAAATGGCGGAAAATGAGACTCAGGTCCCCTTAAAAAAAAACTTTGGTTCCCAGGCATCAGAATTAGCCTTGGAAAAATGGAAGAAATGGGAATCAAAGGAGCGCTCGGGGTGATCTGCAAAGCCTTTGGCTACAGCCGGCAAGCATATTACAAACGCCTGAATCGGGAAGATCAGCGGCTTAGATATGAGGAGATGATCATAGCTAAAGTGCTATTTATCAGACAAAAGCAGCCCTTTGTGGGAGTTCGCAAGCTCAGGCTTATGCTTGCAAAAGAACCTGAGTTTGACGGGCAGCCCGTCGCCAGGGATGCCCTGTTTGATTTGCTGCGCGCCCACAAACTCTTGGGTGGACGGAGGAAAAGGCACGTTCATACGACCGATTCCAAGCACCAGCTGAAGGTCTTTCCAAACCTGATTGAGAACCTGGATATAACCGGGCACAATCAAGTGTGGGTCAGCGATATGACCTATATTTCGACCCTGAAAGGCTTCTGTTATCTGTCGTTGGTAACCGATTATCGGAGCCGTAAGATACTGGGATACAACGTTTCAGCCAGCATGGAGGCAATCCACACACTTCAAGCTATGAAAATGGCATATAGCAATGGCAACCCATCCGAGGGCTTGATCCATCACTCTGACAAGGGTTCTCAATACTGTAGCAAGATATATCTGGACTTTCATCAGAAACACGGCATCATTGGAAGCATGACCGGAAAGAATCACTGTTACGATAATGCTGTCGCAGAGAGAGTTAACGGAATCCTGAAACAAGAGTTTGGGCTGGATGGAGTGATACGAGACATTGGCATCGTTAAGAAAATGGTGAGGGAAGCCGTCACCACCTACAATAGCTTAAGATTGCACCAGTCATTGAATTACCAAACACCGGACGATGTTTATGCTGGCAAGGACTGCACTCATGTGGCATAGATTCAAACATAGCACCAAAAGGATTACCAGACTCCATTCCGAGAAGAATAACTCACAGGATTC
>JAUYAR010000057.1 GCA_030693415.1 Candidatus Cloacimonadaceae bacterium
CACGGCCTACGGGTCAATGGATGAAGTACAGAATGCCCTGATTGATAGCTTTGAATACCTGGACAACAACAAAGATATGGTTTCAAGACTGACCTATTTTAAGTGGATGAATTTGGATATATGAAAGCGAATTGGTATAAGGCTGATTTCGCAGCCATCAAAGGCATGAAAGGCAAAGCCGGAAAGTATGGAGAAACAATCATCAAACTATTACAAGAAGAAGTTCTGGGACAAGAAACTGTCAAGTCCTAATATAGTTGACTCCGTAATGCGCTCTGGAAAGGGGATATTGAAACGGAGGAGGTATGCCTGTAGCGCAGCATGCCACTGCTGCGGAGGATGAATATGGAATTACCGACGTCCCCCGTCGGTTCATGCGCGGCAACCCCAACAAGGGCGACACAACATCCTGTGTAGTGTGATCGGGTGATCGAGTGAACGGGTGAGCACATCTCTTTTCTCTGATCTCTCTTCTCTGATCTCTCTGTGGTGAATTCATCTCTGAATCTCATAAATCTTTCACCTTCGCAGCAGTGGCATGCTGCGCTACGGGTATCACCTTTCCACCTTTCCATATTTCCACTAACCCCCGCCCCCGCTCACCCGCTCATCCATCGCTCAGATTGATCTTCCTGCTCTTAAATCCATAGCCCAGCACGTCATAGACATCCGTGAGGATCATAAAGGCATCGGGATCGATGTCTTTGACGATGTCCGTAAGCAGCGGTACCTGGCGGCGGTTGAGGACGCAGAATAGGACTTTAATATCTTTCATTTCATAGCCGCCCATGCCTTTGAAATAGGTGACGCCGCGTTCGAGTTTGGCATAGATCTCGTCTCTGATCTCATCGACTTCTCTGGAGATGATATAGACGCCTTTGATGTAGGGGAGGCCTTCGCTGGCGAGATCGGTGATCTTGGTGGTGATGAAAAGATTGATGTAGCCCCAGATGAAGATTTTGGGATCTTTGAGGAAAATGGCGACCAAGAGGATGATTCCGGTTTCCACCATATAGTATCCCGTGCCAATGGACAGTCCTGCTTTTTGTTTGATCAGCGCGACGGGAATATCCGTTCCTCCGGTGGAGCCGCGAAATCTGAAAATAATGCCCAACCCAAGACCTAACAAGACCGATCCGGCAATAGCGGAAAGCATCATGTCTTCCGGTCCGAGCATCGCGTAGATGGTTCTACCATTCACGATGTGGGTATATTTGCTCAAGTCTGCGATGAAACCCATCCGGAAAAGAACGGGATAGCTGATCAGATCCGTCATCAGGGCGGTGATGAGCATCCCATACAGAGATTTGCTGCCAAATGACCTCCCGATGAAGACAAAGCTGATGACAAAGAGGGGGATGTTGATCATGATCATGGAAACGCCGTTGGGGATGCCCGTGTAGGCATTGATGATCTGGGACAAACCTCCGACGCCTCCGGGTGCCATGTTATAGGGCAGCAAAAACCATGAATATCCGATGGCGAAGAAAACCGCGCCAAAGAGGATTCCGAGCAGGTGTCCGGCTTCACGCCTGAGTCTTTGTCCGTGAGTGAGCTTTTTCATATTCGGCATCTCCTAATATCTTGACTAATATGGCTCTGTCAGAAATCTGACTTTCTGAAAACTAAAAGGAATTAAACATGATTATCGATCTGAGATTAAACGGTATAAAACACAGCATTATAGAGCTCGAGGAGCCGAAATCCATACACGACGTCGTTCGGGATACGGACATCCTCGCGGACAGCGTTTTGTCCTACAAAATTGACCATACCCAATATGTCAATGATGAATATATCCCGATGCAGAATACGCTGGTAAATTGCATTACCTACAATCACCATGAAGGCAGCCGCATCTATCAGGATTCCGCTATTTTTATCCTCGCCAAAGCGCTGTATGGCATGCTTGGCAACCAGCACGCGCTGGTGATCGAGCACTCAATCGGGGACGGTGCTTTTTGCGAAGTCTTTGGTATTCATCGTTTTTCGGAAACTGATTGCGCGAGGATCAAACAGGAAATGCGCGTCATCGTGGAGAGCGATCTGCCCATCGAACGCATCGAAGTGAAAACTGCCGAAGCGCTGGATATTTTTTCCTCGATGGGACGCAAGGACATCCTTAAAAATCTGAAATACAACTATCGCGAGACCACCACTATCTATCGCTGCGGCAAGTATTACGATAGCTTCATCCGTCCGTTGGCAGATAGAGCGGGCATGATCCAGGAATTTGACGTGGTATATCAGGCGCCGGGTTTCATTTTGAGATTTCCCACCGGCAAAGATTGCAAGATCGCAAGACCCTTCAACCTGCCAAGAAAGCTCTTCGCCATGCATCAGGAACACGACAAATGGCTCGATATCCTCAACGTGCACAACATCATAGACGTCAACAAACTGAATGACAACTATGATATCTCCCAGTTTATCCTGGTCGAGGAAGCTCTGCACGAAAAGAAAATCGCGGAGATCGCAGCGGACATCGTCAAGCGCGAGGACGCGAAACTGATCCTGATCGCGGGACCTTCTTCCTCCGGCAAGACGACCTTTGCCAAGCGCCTCTCGGTGCAATTGCAGGCTTCCAAGGCAAAGCCTCTGATCATCGGCATGGACGACTATTTCATCGATCGAGACAAAACCGCACGCAAGGAAAACGGGGACTTTGACTTCGAATCCATCTATGCGCTGGATCTGGATTTTCTCAATCAACAACTCAAGGCACTGCTGGACGGAGATGAAATCGAACTGCCCCACTATGACTTTTCCAGAGGGGTGCGCAGACGCAGCAACCACTATATCCAAATGGGCAGGGACACCATTGTCGTTATGGAAGGCATCCACGGATTGAACGATCAATTGACCGCTGCGATCCCCTCCGAGCGCAAGGCAAAGATCTATGTGAGCGCTCTCAATCAGCTCAATATCGACAACCACAACCGCATACCGACCACCGATTGCCGCCTGCTCAGAAGAATCATCCGCGATCATCAATATCGCGGTTATAGCGCCAACGATACCATTCTGCGTTGGTCGGACGTTCGCGAAGGCGAGGAAAAGAACATCTTTCCCTATCAGGAAAACGCGGACTATATGTTTAACAGCAGCTTGACCTACGAGCTGGGAATATTGCGCAAACACGTCTGGAAGATGCTCCATAACGTGCCCAAGACATCATCCGCCTTCACGGAATCCCGTCGTTTGATCAACCTGCTCTCCCACGTCGTGGATATTCCGGACGCGCTGGTGCCCTACAATTCCATCATACGCGAGTTTACGAACGGAAGCATTTTCCGCTACTAAAGACGATGAACCGCATACATATATTATCCGAGGATGTCCGCAACAAGATCGCCGCCGGCGAAGTGATCGAACGTCCTGTTTCCGTAGTCAAGGAACTGGTGGAAAACTCCATCGACGCGCAAGCGACAGCGATCACCGTCAATATCGAAAAGGGCGGAAAGGAATTGATCCAGGTGATCGACAACGGATTTGGCATGAGTGCGGACGATGCCATGCTCGCTTTTGAACGCCATGCGACCAGCAAAATCAAGACCGTGGACGATATCATCCACATCGGTTCGCTCGGTTTCAGGGGAGAAGCATTGCCCAGCATCGCTTCCGTGAGTGCTCTCACCCTCGTGACCAAAACCGTAGGAGAAGAAACCGCCTCAAGGATCGAATATTCCTATGGCAGATTGAAGGACATCAGCAAAGCCTCCGCCAATCAGGGCACGATGATCAGCGCAAAGGGTCTGTTCAAGAGTCTTCCCGCCCGGCGCAAGTTTCTCAAAACCGATCAATCGGAGCTGCGTCATATCCTGAAGTATTTCCATTATCAAGCGGTGCTCTATCCCGAAATCAGTTTCAAGCTGGTCGTGGACGGACGCGAGAAACTGAGCTACGTCGCGGCAAAAACGATGACCGAGCGGATGGGTGACGTCTTTGGCAGCGCCTTTTTTCACGATGATATCATCGCTATCGATGATGGATATGAGGATTATCGTCTGCAAGGCTATATCTTTGGTCTCGAAGACCGCAGCGACAAACTCATCGACATCCAATACACTTTTATCAACGGGCGTTTCATCAACGACAAGACGATGAGGCACAGCATTAAAAACGCCTATGAACCCTTTGTGCTCAAGTCCCGCGTCTGGCAAAAAGGCAGCACCCCGCCCTATCTTTTGTTTTTGAGCGTTCCTCCCGAACAAATCGACGTGAACGTGCATCCCGCAAAGCTGGAGATCCGGTTTCGTGAACAGCAGAAAGTGCATTCTTTTACCCTGCAGAGCATTAGCAAAGCCCTGAGGAACTATGAGGATCTGAAATTTGCCGGAGCGAAAAAGAAGTTTCACCAAGCCGCGGAAGTTTCCGCTGCCAGCTCTTTGGAACAGACTATCTTTCGCAATAGTGTGGAAGTTCCCCGCTATTCGGAATATAAAAAGGAATTTGGCAATCTCTATCAGCCGGATCTATTTCGTCCGCCGGTGGAAACTCCGAGGCGTCCGAGCATCCCGATCGTCAATCCCGAGGTGAGGGTGGGGGATCAAATGGAGATCCTTCCCAATTTTTCCAACGACACCGTTTCCATCCGTTTGCTCCTGAAAAGCGAAGAAGATTATATCAATCCATGGCAGTTGCACAACACCTATATCTTCTTTCAGATCGAGGATGGGCTCGTGATCGTCGATCAACACGCCGCGCATGAACGCATCATCTATGAAAAGCTGGTGCATCGAACCAAGGGTACTCCGCCCACCCGGCAAAAACTGATCGTGCCTCTGGTGATCGATATTCCGCCCTATATTTCAGCACAGATCAAAGACCTGATCGAAACCAATCTCGAGCTTTTGGAAAAGACCGGTTTCGTGCTTAAAAAGTTCTCCGGCGATTCTTTGGTGATCGAAGAGATTCCTGCCGAACTGAGCGATTGGCAGGGTGGAAAGATCTTTATCGAAATCCTCAAACAACTGGAGGAAGAGATGGAGATCGGGGCGGATTTTCGTGAGGGTCTGGCAAAATCCATTGCCTGCAAAGCCGCTATCAAAGCGGGGCAGAGGCTCACCCGCAAGGAAATGCTCAATCTGATCAACAATCTCTTTGCTTGCGAAACACCATATTTCTGTCCGCATGGGCGTCCGCTAATCATCAAGATGAATCTTGGCGATTTTGAAAAGAAATTCAAACGTCAATTATGATCCCACTGATCACTATCGAAGGAGCCACCGCGTCCGGCAAAAGCGCTCTGGCACTGAAGCTTGCCTTGGAATTGGGGGCTCAGATCATTTCCGCGGATTCGAGACAAATCTATCGCTATTTGGATATCGGCACGGCAAAACCTTCAAAGCAGGAACTCGCACTAATTCCTCACCACCTCATAGATATCATCGATCCCGATCAGAGCTATAATGCCGGTTTCTTTTGCAGAGATGCGGGCCGGATCATATCGGATTTGCATCAGCAAGGAATACCCGCGATCGCGTGTGGAGGGACGGGACTCTATGTCCGTTCGCTGCTATGGGGCTTATTTGAGATTCCTGAGATACCGTTATCAATCCGCGAAGCGCTCAAACAGCGCTTGGAAATGGAAGGACAGGAGAGGCTCTATCACGAATTGGAGCTAATCGACGCGAGTTTTGCAGACCGGATCAGCCCCAGCGACACGCAGCGCGTTTTACGAGGCTTGGAAGTGTTTCAGGGAACGGGCAAAACTATTAGCACTCATTGGCGTGAGCAGGAGAATATGGCAAAGTACCGGTGCTTTCGCATTCTCGTCGATCCACCCCGCCCCCTGCTCTATGAGCGCATCAACGCGCGCATGGACACTATGGTGGCAAATGGACTGATAGGGGAGATAAGCAGCCTGTTTGAAATGGGTTTCGATACTTTATCACCGGGATTGAACAGCCTTGGGTACAAGGAATATATGCCCTATTTCGCCGGTTTGGAAGATCTGGCAACCTGCACCCTGATAGCCGCTCAACACTGCCGTAATTATGCCAAACGCCAGGCGACTTGGTATCGAAAATGCAAGTTTGATTTGACAATCGGAAATGATTGCATTAGTATGTCCCATATAACGAGATTGATCCGGGATTTCATCCAGGGTTAGTTTAAATGAGGAACACAATGTTCATATTTGCAAAGGTATTTGATATCACCATAAGCGAGGATGAGGTCAAGCGCGAAAGCAAACGGCTCATCGGCGCGTCTGAGAGTGAGGAGCTCACTATCAAGCAAGCGCTTAGCCGTCTTATCGATGAATGCATTCTCTTCCACGAAGCCATCCGTGAAGGATTCGAGATGAACGAATGCGAATTTGACGCTGCTCTGCTTGAAAGCCTTGAGGATATGGACAATACATCAATAGATTGTCCCATGAACATGCGCCAGGCGGAGGAGCTCGAACAATCGCTCAAGCGGCGCATCGTAGTTCGTAAATATATGCGGGCTCTTTGGGAAAAGAGATTAAACATCGGCGAAGCGGAGCTGAACGCTTTCTACGAGGATCAAAAAGAAGTATTCTTTGCTCCTGAGACCGTTCGCGCCTCCCATATCCTGATCAAAAAAGACAGCGAAGACGCGCTTGCAAGGATCTCCGAATTGAGAGCTTCGATCAAGAGTTCCGAGGATTTTCTTGCCCGATGCAACCAATCCGAATGTCCCAGCAACATACGTTGTGGGGATTTGGGCTATTTCCCGCGGGGGAAGATGATCAGAGAGATCGAGGAAGTGGCATTCTCACTGGAATTGAATCAAATCAGCGATGTATTTTCTTCGCCATTTGGGTATCACATTATCATGCTCACGGAGAGGGTTATTCCTCATCAGGTGCCCCTTGACGAGATCCGTGAAAGTCTGAGAACACGGTTGGCTCAGCTCGAGCGCGAGTTTTTCCTCATTCGGCACATCAGCGAGCTGCGCTCAAAACACGAAAGCGCTATTGATATTCTGGTTGAAAACTATAAAGAGGCTTGAGCTTTAAGTTTGCTCAGTCGGGCGAGAATCAGATCAGCAGGGCTGAATCCAGTAGTTCGTAGATTTCATCAATGCTGTCGGTGCTGTTCATGCGTTTGCGAAGTTCAGCTCCGCCGATGATCCCCTTGGTATAGAATCCAATCTGCGAACGCAATTCCTTGACCACGACGCTTTCCCGCTTGATCTGCAGAGCAAGACTGATGTGATCGAATATACATTGCCTCAGCTTGTCTTTGGTTATCGGTGAGGGGGTTTCGCCTCTCATCAATTCTTTGATCTGCTCAAAGATCCAGGGTTTTCCCAGAGCGCCCCGACCGATCATCACGGAATCGCAATTTGTGTGTGAATACAGTTGCAGAGCAGTTTTCGGGGAGATGATATCGCCATTTCCGATCAGGGGAATGCTCAGGTTCTTTTTCAGCAACGCGATATGATCCCAGTCACTTTTGCCGGAAAACATCTGCGTCTGGGTGCGTGGATGCAGGCAGAGAAAATCCGCTCCTGAATCCTGCATCAGCATACCGAATTCGAGAAAGTTGAGATTGTTGAAATCCCAACCGCTGCGAAACTTGACGCTGAGCGGAATCTCTCCGCAGAGGGCTGATTTGCATGCTTTTACGATCTCTCCGGCAAGAGTAAGATTCTTCATCAAAGCGGAACCAGCGCCGCGGCGGACTACTTTTTTCACCGGGCACCCCATGTTGATATCGATAAAATCCGGTTTCCAAGCCAGGCAAAACTCAGCCGCCTTTGCCATTATCAAAGGATCGGAACCAAATATCTGGATGCCGAATGGACGTTCAACGGGGTCAAAGATTATGTATCTGATCGTTTTAGCGGAATCGCGCACCAAGCCGTCGGCACTCACCATTTCGCTGACGAGGACGTCCGCACCATGATCTTTGCAGAGCTTACGAAAAGCCTGATCGGTATATCCAGCCAGCGGAGCGAGCCAGAGCTTGTTTCCGATTAGCTGCTTCAAAGAGAGTAGATCTTCTTGATCGTCGGGATGTCCGGCAAGTCTATCTGCTCCGGGTTCATGTACTTGTGTGCAAATTCAAGATACAAGCCGGAATTGATAAAGAAATCCAATAGGTCGCGGTCGAGATCGCCGTCTTTGACGCAAAAAGCCATGATCCGCAACGATTCGGTGAGAGTTTTCGCTTTCTTATAGGGTCGATCGGCGGCGGTCAAAGCTTCAAAGATGTCTGCCACGGCGATGATGCGGGATTGAATCGGAAGGTCTTCCGCGGTCAACCCCCTGGGATATCCTTTGCCGTTCAGCTTTTCGTGGTGAGTGGCTGCATAGAAGGCGACGTTTTTATACTTCTTGGGGAAACTTAGTTGGGACAGCATATCCCAAGTGACGGATACGTGCGCGGACATCTGTTTCATTTCGGCTGAAGTAAGCGTCCCGCGACGGATTTGAAGGTTGTTCTTTTCATCCTCGCTGATTAGGAAATAGTGCGATCCCTCATATTCAAAACCTATCCCGGCAAGTCGCTCAATGCGCTCAATATCGCTATCGGGAACGAATTCGCCGCCGATATTGACCTTCTTGATGAAGGCAAGCTCGTCTGCAAAATACTGGGAAATATCTCCGGGATCGAGTTCTGCAGAGATGCTTTGGCGAATGAAACCGGTGTATTCTTCTGCCGGAATCAATCTGGACAACATAGTGCAAAGAAGCTTCATGCGTTCAAAGCGAAACTCGACCAAATCGATGCGATCAAGAATGGTCTCCAGTTTTGTGCTCTTGTCCATGATAAATTCAGGGGTGATGATTTTGCCTACGTCGTGCATCCAACCTGCCATGGACAGCTCTTTCAATTCGTTTTCGCTGAACCTGAATTGGGCGTATTTGCCGATCTCCATTGCGTTGATCTTGGCGGCGATCATATCCGTGAGCATTGCCACGCGCATGATGTGGTCGGATGAGTATTTGGATTTTCTTTCAATGCCGGTCGCGATTGAGCGCATGAACTCCATCAACAGGTTTTCCAGGCTTGCAATCAATTTGCGGTTGGACAGAGCGATGGCAGCTTGGGATGAAAGGGAATTTAGCATGGTGCGGTGCTCTTCCGTAAAATTGACGATTTCCCCCTGTTTGTCCATGGCATTGATAATCTGGATGATGCCCAACACTTCGTCCTCATGGTTTTTCAAGGGGATGGTGAGCATCGATTTGCAGCGGTAGTTATGCTTTTTGTCCGTGTTAATCGTACCGGTAATATCATAATCCTTCGTTTCATAGACGTCATCAAAGCACAGACACTGCTTGCCATGATAGACGCTGGTGACAATGTGCGTGAGCCTGGGTTTTCCATCTTCGCTGTAAAGTGGGATGGCTGGCCAATTGATCGGGCTATTGGAACCGCCTTGCTTTATATTCAGTGATCTGGTATAGACGATCTCAAATTCGAGCCTACTTCCATCATCCGAGACCTTGTAGATCGTGGCAGCATCGGCATTGGTAAATGCAATTGCTTCTTCGAGGATCATATCAAAGATCTTGTCCAGATCGGTCTCTGAAGAGAGCGATTCGCCGATCTTGGTGAGCCTTTGGATATGGTTTAATTGTTCGTGTACGAGGGAATTGATGGTATCCACCACAGAATTGAGCATCTGGTTTATTTCTTTACTTTCGCTGATATTGAGCATGGCGTTCTCTCCGGGGATTTAGATTTTTTGGAAGAGCATGAAGTTTGGCTCGAATCCAAGGCGTTTTTGTTCCTGTTCAAACCAGGTGACGATATGAATATCGAGAGAGGGAGTACTCTGAATAGGTTGATCATGAAGACAGAGGAAATTGGGGTTAAGACAAAATTCCTCCGCGATCCAGTTTGCGTATTCATCGTGATCTGTGGAGACCTGAACCTGCGCACCGGAGATCAGGATCGATGCCAGTGCGTCCAGAAAATCCTGTTGGATCAATCTGCGTTTATGATGTTTTTTCTTGGGCCAGGGATCGGGATGCTGGACAAACACTCCGTGAACGGATTCCGGAGGGATAATCTTGGTGATGGCTGAATCGATCAGCTGCCGGATGATGCGGACGTTGGCGTTCAATTTCGGATCAAGCTTTTTCAGGATATTGTTGATGCGTTTTCCCCGCACTTCAAAACCGAGGAAATTCCACTCTGGGTGTAAGCGCGGGTATTGGGAGATGAATTCGCCTTTGCCGCTGCCGATCTCGATGTAGACAGGGTTGTCGTTTCCGAAGATGGACGCGAAACATAAGTGTGTCTCTTTGGCTTCGAGCTCAAAAAAGGTGCGATCGCTAAGCATCGTCCGCGTCGTCTTCCTCTTCCGTTTCCTGGAGGTTTCTCAAGGTTTTGACTTCACTTCGGATAATGATTAGATCGGCTAACGACATCCCGAAACTGATCAGGATCATCACGATCACTGAGCTGACGAATCGCTGGCTCCAGAATCCCTCTTCCAAAGCTTGATTTTTGACAAAGTAAATGCCTCTGAAATAAAGTGTGAGCGCCGCTCCGGCAATTAGTGAAGTGATCAACATGCGCAGCCGCATGATCTTCCGATTGTAAAAAAGCAACAGCACGATGAAGGTCAATGCCAGCGCCAGAGCGAAATTGAGCACAAAAAAGTAGCTGAGTTTCACGCCAATCAGTTTGACGCCCAAAACGCTCATTACCAATGGAAACACCAAAACGCTCAGCCATCCGAGGCTGCTTTTGGCATAATATAGGGTGATGGCGACCATCCCCATGAAAAAAGCGATCGCCAGCGGAACTGCGTTTTGCGCCAGCGGAGATTGCATCCTCACCGCATGACCGGAGACGGAAACGCTTTGCTGGGGCGGGCTGAGCAGTGTCAATCCCAGCATGGTGACCAAAACCGGTAGTACGATTATTAGAAGCATCGTAAGCTTGAAGGCTCTGTCTTGCATATTTAACCTCATAGATTTTTGTTGACGTATCAACCTGAATGCAATTTTGTGGTAAGCCGTCAGAATGTCAATAATAAACGTATTTTGGAGATAGATAATGCTGAGTGTCATGCGAAACCTGAGAAATAAACTGGCAAAAACGAAAAACGGATTTTTGGGTAAGATCGCCGAAGCGATCCGATTGCGCGGCAAAGTGGACGAATGCCTGATCGAAGAGATTGAAGACATCCTGCTGCGCAGCGACACCGGGGTCGAAATGACTCAGTTGGTGATTGACCGCCTCAAAGAAGCCGTCCGGTTTCATCACATAACCGATGCCGCAGAAGTGCAAAAACATTTGGAAGAGTATATGCAGGCGGTTTTGCTGCAAGATTATAGCGAGGAAACGAGTCTCTGGGATCAGATCAATGCCAAGCCTTATGTGATCGTCTTCGTTGGCGTGAACGGAGTGGGGAAGACCACCAGTATCGGCAAGGTGGCATATCATCTTCAAAATAGAGGGAAAAAAGTGTTGATCGTTGCCGGAGACACTTTTCGCGCCGCGGCGATCGAACAGCTTGCCATTTGGGCAGAACGCGCCAATGCCGCAATAATCCGCTCTCAGCAGGATGCCGATCCTGCAGCGGTGATCTATGACGGTATCAATTCTGCGTTGGCACGCGGATACGACGTGGTGTTGATCGACACGGCGGGGCGTCAGCACACCAAGGACAAACTGATGTCCGAGCTGAGCAAGATCGACCGCACGATCAAAAAACTGCTCCCGGACGCACCTCATCAATGCCTTCTGGTAGTGGACGCCACCACCGGGCAAAACGCCATTTCTCAAGCGACCCATTTTGATAAAGCGATCAAACTTACCGGTTTGATTCTCACTAAGTATGACGGCACTTCCAAGGGCGGAATCATCTTCAACCTGAAACACAAGCTCCATCTTCCGGTGAAATTGATCGGGGTGGGCGAGACGGTCGAAGATCTCGAAGTCTTTAGGATCGAGGACTTTATCCGCGCTTTCTTTAGTGAAACCCCAGGTTCCAATCAGGAGGAAAACCAATGAAAAACTCTGCTCTGAAAATCATCAACCCAGTCTTGTTCGGGCTGTTCATCACCACTTTGGTAGCCATGCTGCTATATCGCTTTGGACCGAACGCAATGCGCGGCAGCGAGACTCTCGCAAGCATCCATGCCAATGCGGGATTGCTCTTTGTCACCGGCGGGATCATTCATCTGTTGTTTAATTGGGGTTGGGTGCGCATGAATATCTTCGGGATCAAAAAACGCAAAAAATGAACTGGCTGGAGCTGGAACAAACCCAAGCCTTTGCAGATCGCCTGTCCCGGATCATCGAAACGGGAGGAGAACCCAAAGGGATTCTGCTGCTCGTCCGTCAGTTGATGGAAGCGGTCTATAAAGCCCTGAGCGCGGATAGCCGCACTTCTTTCAACGGTTTCTTCGCCCGCATGCAATATGTGCATGAAAACATCAAACTTCCAGCTTCCATCAATTCGCAAATTAACGGGCTCCGCATCGCCGGAAATTCGGCAGCGCATGATCCCGTTTTCACGATCGACGACGGCACAATCGGATCCGGAGTCTTGGCGATTCGTGAACTGCTCAAATATCTCAATGACCAATGCGACCTGTCTTCGCTGTCAGGATTCATCGAATCTACAAACGCCAAAGGTTTTGAATTCAAAGCCCACAGCGCCAAAGAGAGTTTTGAGGGCGTCGTCCAAAGCTGGAAAATCAATCGGGACGACAATCGGGAAAGCTCCATCGAGATTGACCTTATCAATAGCGACGGCAACACGGTTTCCCTATTCCTACGCAACGAAAACAGCGATAACCTCGGGAGGCAATGGTCTGTTTTGGGACGCGTTATGTGGAAATATGCCACTCTGAGTGTGTATGACGCCAGCATCTCCAGTGGCAGGGAAAACAGCTATACCTCAAACCCGACTACGCTGATCGTGCTCGAGCCGGACTTTCTCTTGGACGCCAGCGCGATCTCGGAGTGTTTCTCTGCCGGAGGCATGAATCCCGAAAACTATATCATCAACCGCCTGGTCAGCGAACCGAGCACGGATAAAATGCTTCAGGGCACAACCGTGAACAACATCTTCGATGAATTGTTGTTCAACCCCGATGGCGATTATCAGGAGCTTTTCCGCAAAAGCCTGGCACAGCAACCGATCTCGATGGTGGCGATTGGATTTGAATCCGCCACTTCGATCTATAATAGCATCAAAGATATCCACCTACCCCGCATTCGGGACTTTGCCCGCAATCTTCAGAACGAAGAGATCATGCTGGAACCCTCGTTTTTGTGCCCGGAATACGGTTTGCAGGGCAGGCTGGATCTGCTTTACCGCAAGGAGGGCAAATACTATATCGTTGAGTTGAAAAGCGGCAAAGCGCCCGCATACGATCTCTGGATCCAGCATCACATGCAGGTGATCGCCTATAATATGATCATCCGCAACTCCTTTGGCAAACCCGCTCTGGGCACGAGCGCGATCTTATACACCGCCGCCGGGAGCAACAATCTGCGCCACGTGGTCAATACCGTTCTCATGGAACAGAACCTGCTCACGTGCCGCAACCGCATCGTCGGTTTGATGCACATCCTCGCTTCTGAGCCGGAACGCGTATTCAGTTGGATGCTCAAGCAGGAAACCGCCGACGGAAACCGGTTTATCAAAAAGAAACTTGAGGAGCTGAAAAATCTGATCGGATCGCTCGAAGGCTATGAATACCAGTGGTTTCTGGATCAGGTGCGTCTCACGGTGCGTGAGATCTGGTTTGTCAAAACCGGCTCTTCCGGAAACCGCGATGAGAGCATTTATGGGCACAACGCTCTCTGGCAGCAAAGCCCCGCGGAAAAGAAACTGCGCTATCGGGTGATTGACGGTCTCGAAGTCATCGAAACCGCGCATAACCTCATCCGGCTCGCCATCACCCAAAAAGACTATATTTCAGATTTCAGGGAAAATGACATCGTTGTGCTCTATCGAGCCGATCGTCTGGTGTCCAAGCAGGAAATCCTCCGCGGAGTGATCACCCGTCTGGATGATCGTGTTCTCGAGCTGATGATTCGCGGTGGCTTGAAAAACAGCGCGCGTTTGAATGAAAAAGGCTTTTGGGTGATCGAACACGACGTCCTGGAAACCTCGCTCTACAACCCCCTTAGCTCCATCGTCCATTTTCTCCGCTTGGAAAAGATCAAACGCTCCATCATGCTGGGAAGGGATCAACCTCGCGTTCATAATGATATCGGGATTACAGACGAAACGGACTATCTGACCAACATCATTGCCGCCATTGAAGCCGCGAAAGACTATTACATCATCCAAGGTCCACCCGGAACAGGAAAGACCTCGGGACTGCTCACGGATTACCTCAAGCGCCAATATCAAAACAGCGAAAAACACATCCTCGTGCTCAGTTTCACCAATCGCGCCGTGGACGAGATTTGCCACTGTTTGAAAAGAAATCAGATAGATTTCATCCGCACCGGCTCTTCGCAGGTGATTGAAGACGACCTGCTTTCCAGACAGATCGAGGGGAAACGCTTTGCCGAGATCGAGCAGATCGTGAAATCAAACCGCATCTGGGTGGCGACCGTGCAAAGCTGCAATGCCTGGATAAACGACTTTACCAAAATGTTTCGCATCGATGAATTGATCATCGACGAAGCCTCGCAGATCATCGAAAACAACATCCTCGGCATCATCGCCAGAGCAGAAAAAACCATCCTGATCGGAGACCAGAATCAGTTGCCACCGATCAGTGTCCAATCCCGGGGCGATGCGTTTTCACACCCGGAACTCAAGGAGCTTTTCTATGGCAGCTACTGCCAGTCCCTGATGGAACGCCTCTATCGCAACTGCATCCACAAGGGCTGGAACCACGCATGGTTCATGCTGCACCGCCACTATCGGATGCACGATGAGATCGCCGGACTCGTGCAAAAATTCTATTCTGGCAGATTGATCTCTATGCGCGAGGAGCAAAAAGCTCCATTGGTAAAGAATTCGGATCATCTCATCCTTTCCAGCAGGATCGTCTGGGTGGAATGTCCCCGTTCGGACGACGCCTATTTTGACCTCCGGCAGGCTCGGATCATCATCCACATCATCAAGTTGCTGAAACAAGAGCTAACAATCGGCAACGAGGAAATCGGCATCGTTGCCCCTTTCAGGGCTATGATCCACGCCCTGAGGCAGAAACCGGAAACAGAAAATATCACCATCGACACCGTTGAGCGTTTTCAGGGTTCCGAACGCCGGGTGATCATCATCAGCCTGCCGCTCAAGAGCACGCGTGAGCTTCGCGGCATCGAAGCACTATCCGATGACGGATGCATCGACCGCAAACTCAACGTTGCCGTCAGCCGCGCCAAGGAACGCCTCATCATCTTGGGTAATATGCAATTGTGCCGTTCATCCGCTCACTATGCTTTTTTGATGGACAAGATAGCGGCAGATTCGATCGTGATACCATACGATCGGTTAACTTAAGTAAAGATATATCAGACAAGGAGTAAACATTATGTCTCAACCCAATCAACCCAATCAACCCAACCAGATCAACATCAAGATCGACGAAAAAGTCGGCGAAGGCACCTATGCCAATTTCTTTGTGATCACAAATTCCCCTTCCGAGTTCGTTATCGATTTTGGCAGAATCCTCCCCGGGATACCCGATGCCAAGATCTATTCACGGGTGGTTTGCACGCCCCAACACGCCAAGCAACTCTCACAATTGCTGATGAAAAACATCGAAACCTATGAAAGCCAGTTTGGCGAGGTCAAGATTCAGGGCATGCCGGAAAACAAGCCGGTTGGCTTCAAACCCGAAAGATAAACAACCGACTCCGCTTGTCTGAGATATCGGAACAAGCATTTATTCTCAGGACTGCGCAGGCTTCTCCGCAGCATCGGCATTCCCCGATAGGTTCGAGGACTCAGCAGCATCGGCATGCTGCGCTACATTTCTCCTTAGCATTACGGAGTCAATACGGACTTAGTCCGTAATGAGTCCGTATTGATTCCGTAATGCTAAGGGGGAAGAGCTTTTTTATAGCCCGAGGAGATAAGCGAGATCAGGTTGATAAGTGTTTCGGGTAGGGCTAATCCACTTGGCGTAGCAATATAGACCGGTTCCCAGACAGGATTGAACTTGTCCTTGTATTGCCGAAGCCCCTGCAGCTGGTAAAAGTGGTTTCCGTATTTGAATATGAGTGAGCCCAAACGGTGCCAAAGGGGTGCCAAAGCTCTGTTTTGCATTCCTGAAAATGGTGCTATGCCAAGATCAAACCACTGGTAAGCGTTGGCTTTTCCCCAAAGCATCACCTGTATGAAGAGATACTCCATCACTTTGGATTCGGTTGCGGGTAAATAGCGCATTAAATCTACTGAAATTTCATCTTTTCTTTCCGTTAACCAGAGGTTGGCGAAGGCGATTATTTCGTTGTCTTTTTGAACGACACCCATGGGGAAGAGGCTAATATACTCCGGGGAATAGAAACCCAGGGAAAACCCCTTTTCTTTGGTGCGTTTATCAGAAAGCCAGGCATCTGAGATATGTTTGATTCGGGGGAGCAGGCTGGGTAAATCTGTCTGGTTGATAATGTTGAAGCTATAGCCACGTGACTCCACATGATTAATCGTTTGCCGCCGCCGCTTATTGGCAGGGTCAGCAAGGTTAAAAGTCGGTAAATTCACTCTGGCTGTTTCGCCGATTTTTATCAGGGAAAGACCCATGTCCAAATATAAATCCAAATTACCGGAGCTCACTTCATAGAAAATTGCTCTGCCCCCATGCTGATCACAGTATTCGCGAAATTGCCAGGCAAGCTCCTGAACATCTTCTTTTTTCCCAATGGGATCGCCCATTACCACCCAACTTTTTCCCTCTACCGCATACATGATAAGGGCAGTTTGCTGCTTGTTGATAAAGAAGCGTTTATCCCCCAGAAAAGCAAGATTGCTATTAGTATGGGAGGATTGGCGAATTATGCTTTCGATCACATCGGGGCTTGGACTGGCATCTGCTGCCGGATGATAGCTTCTAAACAATCTCAGTATGCTGTAGAGAGAGATAAAACCTACAATGGCGACAAGCATGCGTAAAAAACGGGAGGCATCTCCATGCAAACTAAATTGCCACCACAGCTCAGTAGAGTATTGAATGTGCTTATAGGAAAAAAAACCCAGCCAGATTGTAGAGCCAAGGGCTACTGTGATGGACAATAGCCAGGCAACCGAAAATGGCTGATCTATCAGATGCGATTTTCGATAAAAATGCTTCTGGCAGGGAATCAGTGCAAGCAGCATCAATCCAAGCGTAAGTGCTTCTTCGTAATCATGACCCTTAAAAATGGACACAAAAATCCCAGCCGTCATAGCCACGATAGTAAGATAATAAGCTGAATTCAATCTTCTTTGCAAACCCCTGGCTAAGAAGAGTAATGCAATGCCAATAATACTGGCAAAAAAATGTGAAATCTCGATTACCGGCACCGGCACAAATTCATGCACCGCCAATAGCCTTTGCCTGAGAGAGGGTGTGGCATTGGAAAACAACAGGATTACCCCCCCTAAGAACGAGATAATAGAAAAAATCTGCGGTGCCAGAGGACCCACAATGTTGTCATAACTCTTTACAGCTTTAAACAAGTACTTCTTTTGACGGACAAGTTCTTCACCGCTGAACAAGGCAGTTGCCAACCCCAAAGGCAAAATATAATACACCACTCTATAAGCCATCAACGTGCCCAATATCTGCAGAGCCGGGAAAGTACTGCCCAGTAGCAAGAGCATTGTCGCTTCAAAAACTCCCAAACCTCCCGGAACCTGGCTTATTACCCCCACAAACTGAGCCAAAAGGAAAAAACTAATCAAAGTAAAATACGATATCTGATTCCCACCGGGTAAGAGAACATACAGCACAGAGGCGGCTATGATCCAATCAAAAGATGAAATCAGCAGTTGCGCGATACCCATGGATGGTTTTGGCAGACTGAAAGACCATTTGCGGATTTTTAACTCACCGGTTTTCCAGTGTATCAATGCAAAGTATGCCCCCACAATTAGCAGAAAAACCACCCCAATTACCCTGAGGGACAAAAATGATAGCTGCAGCCCCGGTGGTACAGGCATCGGGGCTATGCTAAACATCAATCCGGTTAAAAAAAGAAAGCCCAGCCACAGTGTGAATGTGCAAAATGCTACCACCTTCGCTACATCAAAGGCTCCCAAACCCCAGGCTGAATACAGGCGATAGCGGATTGCCCCTGTTATCAAAGGGTGCCCCATATTGTTGCTAAACGCATAACTGATAAAAGAGGATATGGATATTCGGGCGTATTTTATACTGTGTCCCACGTATTTGATAGCCATGAAATCGTAAAAAGTCAGCACAAAATAACTGATAAAAGTAAGCCCAATAGCCCACCAGATATTCGCTTGGGGGATACTGTGGAAAGCTTGAGAAACCTCATGATAGTGATATTGCCGCAGTCTCTGGTGTATAAAGACAAACACGAAACACAATGCAGCCACGCTGATGGCAATCCCGAATACTGCTGAGCGACTGGTTTTTTTACTCATTGCGATTTGCCTGCTAATCCCGCACGTGTTTGTAAAAATAATGTTTGGCTATCTCCGTAACGCAGATGTAGGAAACGATTATCAGAACGAGGAAAACCATGAATTTGAAGGGAAGAGCCACAAAACCCATCAATTGAGCGATAGGCGTGTAGGGTAGTAACAGCGTGGCTGCTACAACTATAATTGTGGCAAGTAACAGCGCTTTGCCGGGTTTGCTTCGATAAAAAACCTTGCGGGTGCGGATAACCATTACAATCAACGATGCTGAAATAACCGATTCCACAAACCAGCCGGTCCTGAATTCCTCAGGACTGGCATGAAGGATAAGCAGCAGTACCCCGAAAGTGAGATAATCAAAGATGGAACTCACCAGTCCAAAAGTGAGCATAAAATTACGAATAAACTTGATGTTCCAGCGGTGAGGTGCCTTAATCATTTCCTCGTCAACAGTATCGGTAGCAATATTCATCTCCGGAAAATCGGTAGCCAGGTTGGTAAGGAGTACCTGTTTGGGTAAAAGGGGCAGGAAACTAAGAAACAGTGATGCGCCAGCCATGCTGAACATATTGCCAAAATTGGCACTGGTTGCCATAAATACATATTTCATGGTATTGGCAAAAGTCCTGCGTCCCAAAATAACTCCTTCAACTATCACGCCAAGGTCATTTTCCAGTAAAACAATATCAGCAGCATCTTTGGCAACATCTACTGCCGTGTTTACCGAGATGCCAACATCAGCAGCATGCAAAGCAGAAGCATCATTGATGCCGTCACCGATATAACCTACGACATTGCCTATTTTCTTCAATGCCAGGATGATGCGTTCTTTTTGGTTTGGCTCCACTTCGGCAAAGATATCGGTATGCATTGCCCGCATCGGCAATGCCAGGGAGCTGATATTGTTCAGGTCTTTTCCGGTGAGGATTTTTGGAGAGGCTAAACCCAAATCCGCACCCAGTTTGGCAGCCACCAGATGGTTGTCTCCTGTGATTACTTTCAGACTGATTCCGGTCTTTTTCAGCGTGGAAATAATAGCCCTGATGTTTGCTTTCAAAGGATCGTGAAGCGTCAGAAAACCTGTAAATACCATACCTTCTTCACAATTTTTGCTGAACACGGCATTCGATTCCAGATATTTGTAAGCAAGCCCCAAAGTTCGGAAACCACTGGCACTATTTTCAGCAAAAAGCTTTTCAATTTGGGGGATCATTTCCAATATATCTACGCGGTTGCCATCCGGCAGTTCTGCTTGGGAGCATACTTCCAGGATATTGGACATAGCACCTTTGGTTATCATCAGGAGTTTGTTATCTTCTGCCACAAGCACACTAAGACGTTTGCGGCTAAAATCGTAGGGAGCTTCATTCCGCTTGCTGAAACGGGAAATATCCAGGATGCGGTGATCGCGAATAGCCTGGTCTATGGGATTGGTAAAGCCGGATTCAAACGAAGCATTTAAGAAAGCATGCAAAAATACTTTTTCATTAGGGATTCCTGTGGTTCCCAAGGCAGATTGGAGCATTACTGTTCCTTCGGTAAGCGTACCTGTTTTATCGGAGCACAGGATATTCATGGAGCCAAAGTTTTCGATGGAAGCCAGGCGCTTTACGATCACTTTGTGCTTTGCCATATTCCGCGCCCCATGGGATAGATTGATACTGATGATTGCCGGCAGAAGCTGGGGTGTAAGCCCAACAGCCAAAGCCATGGAAAATAGCAGCGAATCAATTACAGGCCGGTTGAGATATACATTTACAGCAAAAATGATTATGACAATAACGCTGGTCAATTCCATCAGCATATAACCAAAACGGCGAATTCCGTGTTCAAATTCTGTTTCGGGAGGATGATGGGATAAACTATCGCTAACTTTACCAAATTCTGTTTCCTTGCCTGTGTGTATAACCACTGCTTTGGCATCGCCGCTGATAACATGAGTGCCCATCCACAATGCATTGGAACGCTGCATCAGTGCTGTGTCTTCGGGCAGTATTGCCTCGCTCTTTTCCACCGGAAAGGTTTCTCCGGTTAGTGAAGCTTCATCCACAAAGAGATCCTGAGATTCAAAAATCAAGCAATCACCAGGGATAACATCTCCCGCATCCAGAATTACGATATCTCCCGGAACCACATCTTCCACAGCAATATCAACTTGCTTTCCACCTCGTAAAACACACGCTTCAATCCGAACAAGCGCCAACAGCTTGGCCACTGCATTTGTAGCTCCGCGCTCCTGAAAAAACCCCAATAATCCACTAATCGCAACTATGGACAGGATTATCACCGCATCAGCACGATCGTGGAGCAATATCGAAAGCAAAGAAGCTAAGATGAGTATCAAAATGATCGGACTGGTGAATTGCGTAATGAATAGCCGCAAAGCACTGTGGGATTGCCGCTTTTTTAGGCTATTTAGGGAATTTTGTTTCATCCTAAGATTTGCGCTATCAACAGATAAACCTTCTTTAGATGTGTCGAATTTTAAGAACACAGCCGCCTGTGGCTGACTCCAAAAGGCAAACTTGTTTTCATTCATCTTCATCTCCTATGTTCACAGAAATTTACAATTACAATTCGTCAAGTGTTATATCTGGTTTATTTGTTTGCTCCCAAGCAACAGATGCAAATACGCCCAAACCTGATTCCATTGTCATGACCTGTGAAAAAACGCCTTCCCATTGCTTCATCAGCGCAAGTACCGCAACGCAAAGCATGGACTAACCCTCGTGCGCTTGGAACCGATAAAGGTCACGATGCTCAATCAGACCGAAGGTGTTTCTGCCTGTTTTGATGAAGCGGTCATAGCGATAGTCTTTCTTGAGTAACGCAGAAACAATTGATTCCCGATAAAACTCAACGCCAAACTTCTCAGAGACAAATGTACTAATCTCCGTCACATGCAGTGGCGTCCTCGACTCTAAAAGTAGCTGATAGATATACTCCAGTTGCGACTTACGCTTTTCCCTATCAATGTCTGTTGGCGTAACCTTGCCTTTCATAACCTCGCGGATAGCCCTGAGCTGGTCTTTGAGTTTGATCTCCTCAATCTCTAATAAGGCTTGCTTGATGTCGTTGTCTTTTATGGTAAACTCCTTATAATGCGTTTTTCCCATAATATTCAAGCAGGAATATATATGTCGAGAACTATATTAGATGTCTAAGTAAAATGTCCAAACTCCAAGGGTGGGTACGTGGGCGTGGGTTTAAACCCACGTCTGGAGTTTGTAGTGCGGTGCTAAAAATAAATGTCTTGACGAATGAGCCCCGTCCAAATCTTTGGGGCGGTATGTTTAAAAACGATAAAAAATATTATAATATGGGAGCGTAAGCCAATGAAAAAGTTTTCCTGGCGCGGTTTAGTCATAATCGCCTTCATGCTGGTCACAGTATTTTTCCTGGCTCCTTTGATGATCAAAAACCTGCCGGCTTGGTGGGCGTCCAGAAAGCTAAATCTCGGGCTTGATCTAAAAGGCGGCATGCAGATACTTCTTGAAGTGGACACATCGGAACTGACAGCGGGCGAGATCGACGGTGCTGTGAAAAACAACATCGAGATCATTCGCAATCGTATCGATCAATTCGGCGTTGCCGAACCATCAATCCAGAAATTGGGTGAAAAACGGATCATGGTCCAATTGCCCGGTGTGAAGGATCACCTCGCCGCGGAGAATCTCGTGCAAAAGACCGCCATGCTCGAATTTAAGCTGGTGGCGCCAAATGAGGAAGCGGAACGCGTGGTCGCCCAGATCGATCAAAATATCTCCATGAATCTTCAATCCTTTCCCAAATTGGCAGAACTGGATAGAAAAGACAGAGCCTTGGCAGACAGTCTGAAGGTCGCATCCGACACCCTCGGCACCAAAGACGGAATCTTCAAAAGCTTTATCAGTCGCGGCGAAGTGGATTATCTGGTGCAGGTGGAAAACGTGCGCCTGATGCAAAGCTTGATCGCAGACAGCCTTTTTGCAAGAGTGGTTCCGATGGGCTACCAGGTTTCCCTTGGCAAAGCCGATCTGGAAGCGGTCAAAGCGGATCGCAGCCTTTATATCCTCAAATCCGCGGTCGAAATGTCCGGAACGGATATCTCTCGTGCAAGAGTGGATTTTGGCTCCGCCACCTCCACCGATCCCAGAACTGCAAACAAGCCCTACGTGTCCCTGGAAATGAAACGCGAGGGCGCGAGAAAGTTTGAACGCGTCACCAACGACAACGTTGGCAAGCGCCTCGCCATCGTCCTGGACGACGTCGTCTATTCCGCTCCGAACATCCAGGAACGTATTGCCGGCGGCAGAGCGCAGATCACAGGCAGATTCACAACCTCCGAAGCCAACGAACTGGCAATCCTGCTCAACAGCAAAAACCTGGATGCCCCCATCCGTCCAATCAGCACCACTATCATCGGCGCTACCTTGGGAACGGACAGCATCCGCAGCGGAACCAAAGCCGGTATCATCGGACTCATTGCCGTGATACTCTTTATGATAGTCTATTACAAGGTTGCCGGATTGATCGCAGATTTCGTGCTCGTCTTCAACATCGGTTTCATTCTCTCGGTTTTGACCATGTTTGGCGCCACGCTCACGCTTCCCGGTATCGCCGGTATCATCCTCACCATAGGCATGGCGGTGGATGCAAACGTGTTGGTGTTTGAACGCATCCGCGAAGAACTCGATGCGGGCAAAACGCCGCGCAGTGCAGTTGACGCAGGTTACAAACGCGCCATCATCACTATTTGGGATGCAAATATCACCACCCTGATCGCTGCTGCGGTGCTATATAATTTTGGCTCCGGTCCCATCCGGGGATTTGCCATTACCCTCGCGATCGGCATCATCGGTTCCATGTTCTGCGCCCTCATCTTTGTGCGCACTATTCTGGACAACTTTGTCCTCGTCGGCAACAAAAAGAATCTGAGCATTTGAGGAGATTATCATGAGACTGTTTAGAAATACAAACATTCCCTTCGTCAGAGTTCGCTACGTTGCCTATGTCATTTCCGCCATACTGATCCTGGCGGGCATCTTTGCATTCATCACCAAAGGCTTGAACTGGAGCATAGATTTCACCAGCGGCGTGGCGGCAAAAGTCAGCCTCAAAGCCTTGGATGAAACCATCCCCAAGGTTCGAATCGCGGAACTTCGTTCCGTTCTCAAAAACAATGGGTTCCCCGAAGCGGAAATCCAACATATCGGCGAGCCGGATAATTCATCCTTCATGATCAAGATCAAAAGCAAAACCGATGAAGCGGATGTCTCCAGCGAAACCAAAAACCGCATCCTCGAGATTTTGACCCAAAACTTCTCAAAATATGTCGAGGGCAGAAACCTCAGCACGGAAGTGATCGAAGAAATCTATGTAGTCGGACCCAAGGTCGGAGCCGAACTCCGCACCCAGGCTATGTTGGCGGTGATCATCTCCCTCGTGCTGATGATCATCTATATCTGGTTCCGCTTTGAGCTCACCTTTGGAGTGATGGCGATCGTCGCCCTCTTTCACGACGTGATGATCATCGTCGGCATCTTTGCCCTCACCGGCAAGGAGATCACCATCCAGATCATTGCCGCGCTGCTCACGATTGTCGGGTATTCGATCAACGATACCATCGTGATCTTTGACCGCATCCGTGAAGATCTCAAAGTACATCGCAAAGACCCGATCCCAGTGATCTTCAACCGGTCAATCAACCAGACCCTCGGCAGAACCACGATCACCGCGGGCACGACTTTGATGACCGCGCTGGCGCTGTTCTTCTTCGGCGGCACCGTGCTGCACGATTTTGCCTTTGCCATGTGCCTGGGTATTTTCTTCGGAACTTACTCCTCCATCTTCGTGGCGAGCAACCTCGTGCTCGACGCTTATGCCGTTACCCACAAGGAAAAACAAGCCATCCAGCACCTTACCAAAAAGAAATAAAACCAATCTTTACTTAACAATGCTGTTCTACCGGCGGGATTACAAATCCTGCCGGTTTTCTTTTTGTGAACGGCTGGAAAGGCGTTCCTGTAGCGCAGCATGCCGATGCTGCGAAGGTGGAGAGATGTGAGATGAGTGATGTGAGATGTGAGATGTTTGTCGGCGAACAGGTGAGTGAGTGAACCAACTCTGCAGTTCACCTATTCACCTATTCACCTATTCACCTGTTCCCCCGTTCACCTGTTCACTTGAAAAAAGAGATGAGGCTCAACCCTGACCAGTCCGCAGGGCGGAACATGGAATTACCGACGTCTCCGTCGGTTCTTGCGCGGCAACCCCATCAGGGGCGACACAAGATACTTCAATGTTTGATCATCACTATCTTGCTGGAGGAAAGCGTCTTGGAGCCGCTCTTTGCCAGCACGAAGTAGATTCCGGTTCCGCTTTTTGTGCCGTGGGAGTCTTTGCCGTCCCACTCGATCAGTATCTTGTTTTTGCTTGGTGTGCCCTGATAGATGCTGCGGATCTTCTGTCCGCGCATGTTATAGATCGCGATCTCGATGGGTTCGGTGAGTGGTTTTTCCATGGAAAGGCGAATATGTGCCCGGTTTTTGAATGGATTGGGAAAGGAGGCGATCTTCAAGTCGATTGAGCTGAATTCGTCTTCGACCGAAGTGACGTCCGCGTTTGTGAATAGCTTGAAATCATCGATGAAAATGCCGTTTGCCGTTGTGCTTGAGTTTGTTCTCAGGTTAAAGCGGATGTATAGATTGGAACCGATAAAGCTGTTCAGATCATAGGAATAGAGCGTCCAGGGCGAGGTGCCGTTGAAGTAATCCAGCACAAACCAATTCTGATTGTCCAGAGAGTATTGGAGGGCGACGAAATCTCCGTCCAAGGCGATGGCGGTCTTTGCCCAAAATTGCAGATTGGCATTGAGGATGTTGTGCAGATTGAGAGGGTTGATCAGCTTGCAATAGGTATTTTGATCGTTTTGATAGCTGCCGCTTGGTGAATCCGCGAGTGAATAGTTTCCACCATAGGCTTCGGCAGTGCTGCGGTTCCAGGCTCCGGTGCGCTGCCAGGCGCTGATCCCGGTTTCAAAGGTTTCCTGTAGGATTGGAATACTGGTCAGCCGCAGTCCGATATCCGGTGAGGCGATGTTGCGCATAATATGCAGAGTCTCATAGCCGGCTTTGCTCACGGATAAGTGATATTGTCCGGGGAAGAAAGCGGGAATACTGATCCTTCCATCGGCGTCGGATATGTATGTGGGAAGATCGAGATTCTCAAATACCAGAGCCGCGCCCGCCAAGGGTTCAAAAAAATCTCCCCGGATCAGGATGCTGAGCTGGTAGGCTTCGCTGGGCGTCAGGCTCACGTTCTCGGTCGTCACTCCAAGCTCGCTAATGCTTACGTAGCGCTCTTCGGTGAGGTATCCTGGGCGCATGTATCTGGCAAGATATTCTCCCGCGGGCAGCAGGTAATAATATGATCCAAAAAGCGCATCGGACTTGATCGGAACACGGTATAGAGGATGATCGTCGATGCCGCTGATGTGCACTGTCGCTTGCAAAGGTGCACCGGTGAGCGTGTCTGTAATATTGCCTTTCAGCATCTTTTTATTCTTGCGCTGAAAGAGCTTCATCGCGCCATTGACGTTGTTTTGAACGATTTGAGGGATTTGGGCAGCGGGTGGAATAAACTGGGTTGCCATCTCTACGGTAAAGCCAAAAGCACCGGTTTCGGCATAGATCCAATCTTCGGAAGTGCCGCTGGCGGGATAGAGTTGCCACGCCGGCATGGGATCATAGGTTCCGCCGTTTTGTTTTGGGATCAAAGCCGCCATTTCCACCGCCAGAGCGTTTTGTTCGAAATTATCCGGCGAATAGATGTCAAAGACGTATCCAAAAGGATAGAGCACCATCTCACCATAGGTGTGATACGATATCCCGGCAAGGAATCTCCGGGAAAGCAAAAGGTTTCTGAGAGCGGTTGTTTCCGGCTCTGAAAAGCCGGATGGACCATGATATGTGGGATAATAGATGTCGTCTGTGGAGCTCATGTAGCCCCATTCAAAGGCATAATTGCGGTTCAAGTCCACTCCGTCGTCCCCGCCGCCGTAAATGTCAAAATCAAAGCTGAAGTTATTATTGTTGTCGCGGATGTTCTTTCTCCACCAGACATCGGTCTGATCGATCACAATCTTGTGTCCATCGGGGTTTAGGAGAGGAACAAACCAGATTTCGGCAGTGTTCAAAATATCAGTGGAGGATGGATTTGTGCCATAGCCTTCCAGCAGATTGATCAGGATCGCCATGCTCACTTCGGTGCTGATCGGCTCTCGGGCATGGTGTTCGCCAACGATGTAGAAAGCGGGCTCGTCTTCGGTTTCTTGCACGTTGTTTGAGCACTTGACAGCCCAAAGCTGATGTTGGAAGCTCTGGTAATTGGTAAGATTTTGCGCTGCGTAGCCATGTCCCACTGATTGACCGATACTGACCACCTGAACCAGATTGGGATATTGGGTCTGCAATTGAAATAGCTCCGCTTGTAGCTGCTGGTAATTGCGATATCCGGGAATGTCTCGATGGCTGCCGGCAAGATTGGTCTTGAGCTGCGCTTCCGTCTGCGTGATATAGATATTGGGAAACTCGCGATAAAGCGCAAGGAATCCGTCATTTGATACCACAAGATCGAGATATTCTCCCGGACGGTGGGACGCGATATCGGCTCCCTGATTGGTGAATCTTTCCACCAACGCCATCGTGGGATTGTCGATGCGGACGACCATGCGCTGAGGATTGGGCTCTGCGCTCGGCAGATTGACGCAGAAGAGCAAGATAAGAATTGCAAGGATCAGTTTCATAAAGAAGCTCCTTATTATGTGGGTAAAAAAAACGCAGTGGGGAATGCCGGGCGGCATCCCCACTGCTCGGAGGGCATTCTATGTAGGGTCTGTAGGCTAAGGTCGTTTATAGACATGGGCTGTTTTCTGTCAAGAACTTTATGCGGTTTTTTGCAAATATTTTTGTTGATTATTATCCACAATTTGCTAATTTCCGATTATCATCTTGCGGGAGTAGGACTTATCTCCAAGTCGCAGGTTCAAAATATATATCCCAGGAGACAAAACTTTACCATTGTTATCCCTACTGTTCCAAAGAATTCGATTAACTCCGTTGAAGACCGCTCGTGTATTATGTTGATAAACAAGTTGCCCGCGGATGTTGAATACTTTCAACATTATTTCATCGTTCCGGTGGCTTTTATAGTCGAGATTCACATGGCTGTCTTTAGTTCCGCGGAAGGGATTTGGATAGAGAGCGAGGAAAGCGGACGAAATTGGGGGACTGCTCTGATCATCGCCGGAAACCGTATCGATGGGGATCATCTGCCACTGGTCGCCACTCGGATAGACCATCGTATTTGGCGGCGTGGAGTTATCATAAGCGATTATCTGATAGTAGAATGCGACGTCTCCGGTCACAAACTCCGGATAGTAATCAAAGCTCCAGATTCCGGTCTGTGTTTCATTCATGGAAACGGATATCGGAGCTGCTGCATCCACGCGATAACGAAAGATCACCTGGCTGATGCCGAAATTGTCGTTGACGATAGCGCTGAAAGTAACCGGCTCGCTTTGCTGTACCATGGATGCCACGGGAGGAACATGTTCGATAGTTGGAGGGACAGCATCCGGAGCGATGATGAAACGATGCGGATCGCGGGCACCGGTAAAGGGATGATCGGTCGATCTGCCGGATTGATCGGCAGCGTGCACAAAATAGCGGATCGTGTCCCCGGGAGCGAAACCTCCGACCATGGTGTTGAAGTTGTTTCCGGCGATGTTGATCAAATTGGCACGCAGCCAGGCACCGCTATTGATCTTGTATGAAACAAAGAGCGAATCGGAAAAGAGAGCAGTGTTGCTATATGCTTTGATCCGTACGGCAAAATCGAACCCAGCGGAAAGCGGATGCGTCCCCCAGTGCGGATTATGCGTGATGTGCAACATTTGTCCGTCCGGAATCTCATGCACGCGGCAATGCAGCGCGTCAGTGGATTCCCAAGGCGCGGAAGAGGGTCCCGCCACTCCGATAACTTCATATCCCGGCAGTGCAGTGCGATAAACCTGCAAAGCCGCTGCATCGTTGGTGCTATTCATGATCGGAACGAAGACCTTCCTGTTGACGATATAGGAATTCGTATAGGGTTGATTTTGGGGGGTGTTCACCCGATAGACCTTGTAAGGATAACCCCAGGCGCAATTTAGATTGGCAAAATAGTTCGCCGTCTGTTCGATGGCGCTATATTGAGCATGGGTGGTGGGAACGCTGCGGATCAGGACTTTGTCCGGCGCGAGGAATTTTCCCCAGCAATCGATGTGGTCGATGTAGGTATTATTTGGATCAGGCAAGACATGATAACTAGTGATTCCCAAATATGCCTGCATTTTGGCATTTACCTGAGCCTGGGTGAGAGAGCTGTTTTCCGTATAGGCGATCATCGTTTGCGCGGCAGTATTGATCCCATCGGTCATATAATTGCCTCCGGTCTGCTGCAAATTCATTCCATAATAGGTCAGCGAGCTCTGCCCTGCAAAAATCTGCGGGATCATGTTGTCATTCGGTCTCGGACGATTGTATTGAAAATCCACTACGCTGAGATTGTCATTTCCGTCAAAGATGAACAATGGACCGTAATCTCTCGTCCAATATGATTCCGTTGCCGCGATCATGAAAGCTACGTTTGCCATGTTCACGCCGCCGGAGTTGAAAGCGGTTACGGCTTGATTTTGAACGCTGGTCGAAGATACGATGGTGAGCACCTGAAGCGTGTTTGAAAGCTGAGCCACGAGGGATACCGGAATCCCCAACGGATAGCGGATCATCACCTGGGAAGCGGGATCGAATTCGGAGACGGGACGCACCGGTCCGGTTGGCGGATTTGTCTCGATAAACCGGCTTAAAACACCGGTTAGATCAGTTTTGAGAACCTGATCTCCAAACAGCGGCAGTTGCAAGGAAAGCAATGCCAGCACCACGACACAAGCAAGGAAACAATTTTTAAAGCTCATTTGACTTTTATACTCCATTATAGATTCAATTACTTACTGTAATGATACAATTTCCATGCCGTTTCCAAAGTTTTTTTTCTCACTACTTGTTAGAAAAATGACTCCATTATCGAAAGGTTCATTTGATCCTATTTCAGCAACATCATTTTGAGAACACGGTTGGATTTACCCTGCTCAAGTTTGGCAAAATAGAGACCGGAGCTGACGAGTAAACCTCTTTCATCGACTCCAGCCCAAGTGACTGTATGATGTCCTTTGGCAAGTGGCGCTGAGAGCAAATGGTTGACTTTCTGCCCTTTGAGATTGTAAATCGTCAGATTGGTCAAGCCTGTTTCGGGAAGGATAAAACTAATCACGGTTTGCGGATTGAAGGGATTGGGGTAGTTGTAGAGAACGAGACCGGGCGAAACCGGAATCAGGCACTGATCATCACTATCCACGTTCTCAAGCTGCAACGGGATATTGAGCATTGTATCTTCACCCTCGACCACTACTACGTTTGGGATAACCAAATCCGCATAGTCCCACCGGCTGATTTTGATAGTATAAGTTCCCGTGCCGGTAGGATAGGGAAAACAACCCAGAGTATCGCTAAACTCCGGCAGTTTGCCCGTGATCTCGATCTTGGCACAATCCACCGGACGCATACTGACCGCATCATAGACATAACCGCTGATCCCGCCAATATAAATGGAATTATACTCATAAGCGCCGATATCGACTGTGCGCGGACCGTCAAATGTGCCGGGAGCGACTCTCTTGTGGTGTTTGATATCAAAAGCAGGTAAATCGGCTATGATTGCCCCAGCATCAATACAGGGAGAATCAGCTTGCAGAGAATAATCTCCATTGACCGGATCAACAAAGAGCGGATCGGCTACGATGTTGCCAAAACTTCCGACAAAATAACTTAGCGGGATATTTAAGGACATGCAGTTATGAACAAAAAGAGGAATCTGCGCGGGATCAAAACTTGAAGAGCTAATTTGTATTAAATCTGAGATGATATTGTTGTAAAATATACCACTTGGATGATTGCCGTTAAACAGAACTCGGAAGTTAACAAAAGTGTTGTTTATGACTTTTGGTCTCGCTCTATTCGAGTACATAACACGGGGATAGCTTATACTGTCAGGGTTGATTATGACAAACAAGTTGTTAAACAATCTAAATTCACCCGCATACTGGTTGGGGTAATTATCCAATTCAATAGCAGTTCCACAATTTGTTGCAACGATGTTATTATACATATAAGTATTCGGTCCGTGAGTCCGATATACGTTCACCTGGACAGAGCCGTAAAGATAGTTATCTGAAACAGCGTTTGTGCCAACACCGCCGCTACCGATAGTTAGAGGCATATTATGCGGATTGGCATTTATGGGCTTAATCAGTGTATTTCTTCTGCAAAAGGCTATTGTTCCAGTTGGTGAGCTGCATCCCATACTACCCGCCCCATTTAGCACCAAGTTCCCATAAGTGGAAACAATACCAATCTCAGATTTAATTTCTCTATTGTCGTATGAGGCGTTCATATTGTCATATACATTATTAAGTACTAAGTTATCAGTATAATAACCACCCCTCCGCCCCGACTAGCATTTCCGGTGAAGTAACACTTTGCTATCGTCACTTTATAGTTGTTTTCAGGAATGTTGTAATAACCAGGACTTAAGCCAAGAAATCCCGCGTAGCCGAAAGGCGTGGGATATGAGTTGTTAAAAGAGTAGAATTTACAGTCATATATTACTATATCCTTGAGCAAGTTATACAAAGTTTATTTTGTAATGTCATAAATCAAGATAACTGCAATGGCACAACGATGAAACAGTCTCGTTAGTCAAGTCTCCAAACACGTCTACCATGTGTGCCATCATTTGCTTGAGTGAATCGAAGACACGATT
>JAUYAR010000058.1 GCA_030693415.1 Candidatus Cloacimonadaceae bacterium
TCTCCACTGCTTGTTTTTTCCCAATATATTGTCCGGGCTTGCTTAACTACTGCGTTTCCGTCTATCTGACCCACATACTTGCAGAAAGTGGGATAAGACATTTTAATCGTGTGCTGAGCGGTGAATATCTGATACATTAAATTCAAAGGTAACAGCAGGTTCTGGGGTAGTGTCTCAAAGGTGGTGTAAATTCAGGTGGAGAAATTGAGTGAACTAAAGAAAAAGGTTGAGCCCAATCGAACTCATTGTTTTAATGGTTTCGTGAAAACTAAAAGACAAGGAGAAGATCATGACTCAACCAAAGAGAAGCAAGAATGAGATGGCAGAAATCGTCAAGGTAATTCAAGGTACGGTACCGGGAGATTTCGTGAGAGTGCTTGAGAACAGCATACATAGGATCATCGAGGCCGAACTGAGTAATCAGCTTGGAGCCGGTCACTATGAACGCAGCGAGGAAAGGAATAACTATCGTAATGGTTATAGAGACCGTCAAGATTTAGCCACGGCGATGGGTCCAGTATCCATAAAGATACCCAAGCTCCGGAAGGGTGGGTTTTATCCCTCCATTTTGGAGCATTATCAAAGAGTGGACAGGGCTCTGATCAGTATCGTAAGCGAGGCCTATTTCAATGGTGTTTCGACCCGCAAGATGAATAATCTTTTTGTTGATTTGGGACTGGAAAACATAGACCGCAGCTTTGTCAGCAGATGTGCTGCCCAGATAGATGAAGAAGTGCAGATTTGGAGAACCAGAAAGCTTGATCAGCGTTATTCCTATATCTGGCTTGACGCTATCTATACCAAGATCAGAACCGAGCGTGGGGTTGTATCAACTGCAGTCCTGATAGCCATCGGACTCAAAGAAGATGGTCATCGGGATGTACTGGGTGTACATTTGGGTAACAGAGAAAGCTATCACAACTGGAAGGACTTTCTGCAAAGCCTTAAGGCTCGTGGTTTGGAACGTAGCGAGCTGTGGATCAGCGATGAACATGATGGTTTGATTAAGTCCATAGAGGAGTGTTTTCCCGGTCAGCAAAGACAACGATGTATTGTCCATTGGATGCGCAATGCCCAATCCAAGGTATCGAAAACAGACCTTCTCTGGCTGTTGCCATTAATTAAAGATCTGGTGGGATCAAGAACCAGGGAGTCTTTTGATTTGGTTTGGAATGATCTGATCAAGGTAGTTGAAGCCAAAGGGAAAGAGAAGCTGAGAGACTGGTTAGATGGCACCTATCACGAGATAACTGTCTATCTGGATTTCCCGCCAGCCCATTGGAGCAAGATCAAATGCACCAACTCACTTGAACGGTTGAACGAAGAGCTTCGGCGCAGAGAGAAATGCATCCGCATATTCCCCAATGAGATAAGTTGCATCCGACTAATCGGAGCCATCCTGCAAGGATATTCAGAAGACTGGACAAGTGGTAAGATATATCTGGCTGAGCCTATAGAAAAAATATCAGAGAATAGAGTAAGATCACTACCCGGACAGAAGTTTTTGCGCGACGGACTGAAGCCCTGCTCCGTCGGCTACGCCTCCTCCGCAGGGCTTCAGCCCGTCGCAGCGAGGTCATTTTGAAAAAAGTTCTTGACGCAGAGGATAGGATGAATAACAATGCAATCGGTCGCTTGACCTTACATAGAGTGTAAGAACTGAGGAATATAAGATGTCCTCAAATAACCTGAGAAACAATGAGTTGGAATTTACACCAACATTTGGGACTCAACTAGTAATCGTTATTGAGCTGTATCAAACATATGGAAGTAAATATGGAAAACTATCCTTCGACCGAATATACTGACAAACTGATGGATACTATCATAAAGATGGTAACAGAATCTTGGCGTTTTGAAAAAGTATTTGAAAGAGTTGTTAATAGACTTGATGCAGGAGAAAAGGCAAGATTTATTAGTCAGTATCACTGGTATACTAAGAAAATTCAAGAATATTTAAATGGAATAGGGCTATCTGTTGCGAATATTGAAGGTCAGCCTTTTGACCCGGGTATGGCGGCTACTCCCATAAATATAGATGAATTTGATAAGAATGAGACTTTAATAATTGATCAGATGATTGAACCAATTATCATGAATCAAGTGGGACTAGTAAAATCTGGAATTGTCACTCTTAAAAGGGGGGTATTATGAAAGGTTACATTGGCATTGATTTAGGTACTACAAACAGTGTTATATGTTCATATGATGGTTCAACAACAAGAATTTGGAAAAGTCCAGAGCAGAATGATGTAACTCCCTCAGCGATTTTTTTTGATAAAAGAGGTAATAAGTACTTAGGCAATAGAGCATATGATTCAGCTCCCTATAATCCAGATAGTTCAGCGATTTTGTTTAAACGACTTATGGGTACTAAAACTCGATTACATTTCGCAAATGCAAATATAACAATGAGTCCAGAAGAATGTTCAGCTGAAGTTCTGAAAATTCTATTTGGATATTTACCAGATGAATTGCGAAACAACCCTGAAAGTGGTTCAGTTATAACTGTTCCTGCAGCATTCAACCAAATGCAAAAAGACTCAACAATGCATGCTGCCCAGATTGCAGGAATTGGAAATGTCGTTATTATGCAAGAACCTGTTGCAGCAGTTATGAGTACAATGAGATTTCGAAAAAATGACGGCATATTTGTAATATATGATCTCGGAGGTGGTACTCTTGATATAGCTATTGCAGAAAGTATTGGAGGTAGTGTTAACTTACTTTCTCATGGTGGGATAGCGATTTGTGGTGGAAGAGATTTTGATAGAGTGCTTGTCGACAATATTGTTAAACCATGGATTATAGATAATTTTAAGATGCCAGACGATCTAACAATTAACCCTAAATATTTATCCTTGTTAAGACTAGCTACATGGGCAACAGAGAAAGCTAAAATTGAATTATCGATAAAACCATCTACTAGGATTAGTTTAAATGAATCTGAAACAAGAGTTTGCGATTTAAGTGGAAGAGAAATTTTCTTAGACATACCTATTGATCAACATGCCTACGACAAGCTAATAAATGAAAGAGTAAGTGAGTCGATTGAAGCTGTTCTTCAAACATTAAAGGGAGTTAGTCTATCTCAACATGATATTGATAGTATCGTATTTATCGGGGGTCCAACTAATTATAAACCACTTCGGGACAAAGTAACATGTGAACTTGGAATTCGTGGAATAACTGATGTCAACCCAATGACAGCGGTTGCTGAAGGAGCAAGTCTATATGCTGAATCAATTGAATGGAATACTGATACACATTCTAAAAAGAACAATCGTGGTCAAATAATAGCAGAAAGTAATCTAAATATTGCATTTAACTATATCACGAGAACTGCTGATAACAAAGCAAAAATAGCAGTTCAAGTATCCGGCAAATTGTCAGATGAAGCAGAATTTCAAATTGATAGCTTAGACAGCGGATGGTCATCAGGTAGGATTCCACTAACATTTGGTTTAACCTTAGATATTGCATTATCTAAGGTTGGTGATAATGCATTTAAAATCTTTGTGTTCGATTCGAAAGGATCTCCTGTAAAGTTGGAAAATGACAAAATTGTTATAACAAAAACTGCAGCTTCTATCGAAGCAATACCCTCATCACACTCAATTGGAATTGAAGTGCTTGAAAAAATTGGTGGAAGCCCAGTTCTTGACTGGCTGATAAGGGCTGGAGATAATCTCCCGAAAAAGGACGTAAAGGTTTTTAAAGCAGCTGAATCTTTGAAATCAGGGGGATCGAACTCGATAAATTTTAAATTATGGGAAGGAGAGATAGAAGACCCAATCACTGATAATAGACCTATAGGGGTTCTGAAGATTACAGGATCTGACTTTGATGATGGAGTGATTCCAGCAGGAGCTGATTTAGAATGTGAATACGAAATTATGGATTCTGGTATTGTAAAAGTTGAAGTTTCCGTTCCCTGTATTGGAAGTGTGTTTCATTCTGGTAGGAACTTCTATTCAAGCCAAGAAGGGCAATTGGATTACATGAATGTTTCTGAACTAGTTATTGATGAGGGAGAAACAACACTTAATCGTATTGATGAGATTTCTGAAGCAATTGAAAACCCTAAACTTCTCCAAGCACGGCAGAAACTTGAAAACGCATTATCACTTGACCCAGGCGAAACAGATACAGACAAATCTCAAGAAGCTATGGAGAAAGTACTAGAAGCAAAAAAACTACTTGCTCAAGTTCGGAAAGAGCACTTAAAAGAGATTAGACAACTGGAGCTTGATAAAATTATCGCTTTTTTTGAGGACAATATCAAACAGTATGCTCGTCCCTCGGAAATCACCTCTTTTAGTAGTTTAATTAAAACTGCAACTCGGGCAATTGAAAGAAATGACAGTGATTTTGAAAACCATATCTCCGTTTTAAAAGGTAAAAACTTTGAAATTTTATGGCGACAAGATTGGTTTGTAATAGAGAGATTCAAATGGATTGCAAACTCATCTGGCATTGTCATTGATAGAAATCAGTTTGCAGAATTAGTTAAACATGGCAGTAAATTGTTACAATCGGATGAGATTGATGAGTTAAGAAATGTCGTTATACAATTATCACGATTACAGATAAGCAGTGGTTATGAAGAAGATACTTTCGATATTGCAAACATAATTAAGGGCTAAAATCATGCTACAAGATTTATGGTTTCCCAGGAGGTATAAGCTTTCCTCTACAATTGAGTTAGGTAAGATGCTATACTGTGGTGAAGAATGGCAAATTTATGGTTCGAAACTTCAACTAAAGTATTTGATTATTAAACCTAATTTGGGAGACAAGTGGATCGATAGTCACTTGATAGATCAATCTCTATTAAAACCAATCCTATATGGTGCTGAGAAGTATTATATATTAATTTGTAACTCTGACTTTAGACTCGAACCTGTCGAAAACAGTAATTCACCTTCTGATAAATCTGATGCATTAGCCTTTGCGATCGCCCTTAAAGAATCCAGAAAAGTGCTAAGCGATGTATCATTCCATGATTCCATTTATTTAGAGCAATACACTCGTCTGCTTCCAACATGGACTTTATCTGCAAGCATATCAGATGATTATGTATTTGGATCATGGTTAACAGGTGGAGTATATATTTCTGTAAATTCATTTAGAAGACTTACAAATTTATTGGGATGGATGTCTCGCAATGATCTTTTTGAAGTAATACAGATAAGCGGACTTAATAGCAACACACAAACTGCTATCTCTACAGATAATCAAAAAACTGTTATCAATAAGTCCCTACAAATCGGTGAGGATGTTGATAATAAAGATGACAAAAAGGGTACTTACTTTTCGTTACCAGGACGCCCTATGTTAGAAGAGTTTTTTAATGATCATGTCATTGATATTATTCTTAATGAGGATAAATACGCAACACTTGGAATTAACTTCCCATCAGCTATTGTTCTTCATGGCCCTCCTGGATGTGGGAAGACATACGCAGTAGAGCGATTAATTGAATTCATCGATTGGCCAAGCTTTGCTATAAGCTCGAACAGTGTGGGAAGCCCATATATTCACGAAACAAGTAAGAAAATCTCAGAGGTTTTCAATAATGCTATTGATTCAGCTCCATCAGTTATTATCATTGATGAAATGGAGTCATTTTTATCTGATCGAAGAGGTGATACAAATTCAAGCACGCATCATATTGAGGAAGTCGCCGAGTTTTTGAGGAGAATTCCAGAAGCTATCAATAACAAGGTCTTGATTATAGCTATGACAAACATGATTGATGTGATTGACCCAGCAATTCTACGCAGAGGGCGTTTCGATCATATAATCAAAGTTGACATGCCATCACGTGAGGAAGTTGACTCACTCCTGCGTGAATTATTAAGTAAAGTACCCGTTTCTCCAAATATAGAAAAGGAATTTCTTTTAGAACTTTTAGTTGGCAAGCCATTATCTGATATAGCATATGTAATTCGTGAAGCGGCACGAATAGCAGCCAAAATGAATAAAATATGTATTGATCAAGAGAGTTTAGTAAAATCTATGGATTCTATCCCCAAAGACCATGCAGTCTCAAAAAAACGCATAGGGTTCTAATGTAGGATATGGTGAAGAAATGGATTTATTAAGCAATCCCTTTTATATACTTGGTGCAAGTACTTATGACAACAGGAAGAGGCTGTTGGAGATATCTGAAGAGAAGAGCTTATTCATAGATGCAAGTATTTGCGCTGCAGCAAAGAGCGATTTACTTAACCCTCAAAAACGCTTATTTGCCGAAATTAGTTGGTTGCCCGGCATAAAACCTAGCGAAGTATCGACGATAATACAATCCCTAAATGACTATAATCTGGATGATGGTTTAATTTGTAAGATGTCTTCAATGGCTAAAGTTAACTATTTAAATTCTTACCTGATAAATTGCGGGTTTACTGATTCAGATCGCATCAGTAATCTGATGGTTAAAATAGCTATTAGTTATGATGAAATAGATTTTCAAGAAACTGCTGATCTCATTAATGAGAGTAGGGAAAAATCCGGATTTTCCGCAATTAATGAATCAACTATACTTGAACCTATTGTAAATGATCTACGAAGATTCTATGCACGTTCTATCATGACTGCTCTTAGTAAGCTTTCTCTAATATCAAAAGTAAAAACTCTTACTGATGTTGTAGAGAGTGCAACCAACAAAGGAACACGGCAGAATTTCCTAATACTCGATGATGTAGTTGACGCCTATGAATTAGGTCAGCAGAATTTTCTTGAACAAGAGGTTGTAAATATCAAGAAAATTGTTGAACAAGTGTCCAATGCCGCAAAATCAAATGTTCCAGATTCTTCTATTGAGATATTGGTTCAGAAATTAATTGACCAAGTTAAAAAATGGGATTTTTACGCACAACCAATTCAGATAAGCACTAAAAGTAGAGGTTTAGAGCATACCACTAGCGCATCATTGGCTTACGAGATAAGAAACCTAGCTATCGATCTGTTCAATAGTTACGACAAGCTTCAGTTATCAAAGAAATTAACAACGATGCTCTCAGAGGTTTTTGCTGAAGTGGTCAGTATAGCAGATCGTACAGCTGAGGATTCTGAAGCTTTAAATCAAATCAATGACAGACGAGTTAATGAGCAGAAATTGATTGAAGAAGTTATTGGCAACAAAGTATATGATGTAACTGTTACTTCATTTGGTGGGATTGTTTCTCTAAATGTTTGCCCATGTTGTTTAGGTCATGCAGATTTGAATCAGGATGTTTCATATATGTGGCAAGAGGGAATGATGCGTAGGTCAAGGTCATTCTCATTTGGTTTATGCTCTGTCTGTAAAAAGCACCAATCTGAATATTTATGGAAAAAAATTATTATAACCATCTTAACGATTTCTGCAACTACAGTAATTAGTAAGTTGATTGCAGTAAATAGCAATATAACGTTGGGTGTATCATGTATGTATAGTTCTATTGTTTGCCTTTGTTTAATATTTTTATTTAGCAAATTGTTGCGATTGCGAGAATTGCCACTCGATCACGCATGCCGTGGTAAAAGCGTCAAAATGCAAAGTGCTTCAATAGCACAAACTACTTTCAGGTTTTATCATCCATTGTATGCAAAGCATTTTGCTGAAGGGAACAAGTCTCGAATAGTTGAATCACGTGTTGTTAAACCACCTAGGGGAAACAATATCCTAAAAGGAAGTAGTGCATTTTTCATCATTCCTGTTGCAACAATAGTGACGCTTCTTATGGCTACAATTACCTATCCAGAACTTCAAATTAGCGATAATGATTATACCACACCTGAGGGTAATAGTGTCCAGCCATTCAATTCGAGCACATATACTGATGCGCCTTACACACCTTACAATCACAGATCCTCAGAGCTATCATCTCAGATAGATCAAGGAAAGGCATATTTAAGGATTTTAGAATCTGAATTAGAATCATTGGATTCGCAACTCAGACAAATTCAAATTGATATTGATGATAAAAAAGCAGATGTCGAAAGATACGAAAGGATGAACATTGGCGGTCTTTCTGTTGATGAGTTTACCTATAATAGTGCTGTAAATAGCTATAACGCTTCAGTTAATCAGTATAATAATCTCTTGCCAGTTAGAAACGATAAATATCAAGAATACACAGATAAACTAGATGCAGTGAATAGACTAGTCGATCAGTATAATAATGGCAATTAGCCGTAATGATCTAATCAATTAAGTAAACAGGGGGAATAATGTTCAAGAAATTATTGGCACTCATTACAAATGATGAACCAACATCAAAGCAGCATTCAGATTCAGATCTCAGTTTCTTTGCTAACCAAGGAATGATAATACCTAAAGGTTGTTCTAAGGTACTGGGAGGGTATGGAGATTTCGGAAGTATTACGAATCCCGTTCCAGTGAACGGTATCGTTGGTGAGTTTATGTATTTAAACAGATTAAGATCAAAACTAAATGGCACAGGTTTTCTTTTTCATAGACTAGGTTCTTTTGAATCAATTGTCACAAAAACGCCGATCGATATTTATGAAATGGTTACAATCGATGGCTCCGAATGGCATCAGATTTGTTTGTGCCCTTACTATCCCAAAAGATCACTTTGTACGCCATCTTATGCTAGGCTTTACCCTTGGAATCAGATGAGTGAAGCATTACGGGTAATGAGCAAGTTTGGGTTTGGAGTAAACTCCATTGTTAGCGAATTCCCGCTGGGATTACCAGAAGCTATGCGAGAATCAAATATTCATAAAGCTTTAGGCACTTCTATGGTAAACACGCTTGTACGTAAAGTTGAAGAGATATTGATTCGAAATTCTGGTGTATATGATCAAACCCGTGAATTGTATTTAGAAACTGATAAAAATTACCTTCTAAATGCTATTATGAATGGTGGTTTGAATTCTATGTCCATGGGTGGGAATCAGTTTAATATAACAGTTGAAGATTGAATGATCATCAAGAACAGAGTTATGTATGCCTTATCGGAACGGAATATAGTAACCGAATATCAGTTTAATAGGAGAAAATAATGAAACTCGTATCATTTCAAGTCATGGATTATAAATGCATTCTTGATAGTGGGGAGATAAAAATCTCGGATATTGGAAGCTTAGTTGGGAAGAATGAGTCTGGGAAAACCGCATTGCTTCAAGCTCTTTATAGGCTTAACCCCATAGAGAGTTCTGATGGCAAATTTAGTGTAACCGATGAATATCCAAGAGCCCATGTCTCAGATTATGAGAGAGATATTAAAATCGGAAAAAAAGAACATTCGAAGGTTATCAAAGCTGTATTCTCGCTAGATGATACCGATTTCGCTAAAATGGACATAAGTGAATCAGTCTTTGCAAATAAAGAGATTACGTTATCATTGGGGTATTCTTCATCTAAATTTTATACACTCAATATTAAGGAAAATGAGTTCATTAAGTGGTCTTTAGATAATTTAGGGTGTCCTGAAGAAGACCAAAATAAAGACTTGATAAAAGCTATTATCGGTTGTAAGCTTGTAAAAGATCTTTCTAATTTACAAATAGATAAGTATAATGAAATACCGCAATGTGCCTCTTTGATTCAATTCATAATCACAACAAAAACCGTAGAACCAAGGCAGGAGATATATACAAAATTTATTGCTCCAATAATCCCCAAATTCCTATATTTTGATGAATTTTATCAGATGTCAGGCATGGTCAATATACCTAAACTAAAGAGTCGCGTTAGCAATAACACAATAATTGACAGTGATAAGCCAATGCTTGGTTTAATTGAGTTAGCGGGGCTTTCATTAGACTCTTTCGACCAGATTCAGAATACCAGAGAGCTTCTTAACAAGCTGGAGGGAGCGTCTAATAGAATCCAAAGAGCATTTATGAAGTATTGGTCTCAAAGCTCTAATATTTGTCTACAACTTGATGTGAGAGAAGGGAAACCACAAGATAAGGAAGAATTTAAAAATGGGGCAAATATCCTGACTTCAATTAGGGACAATATTCATCAGGTGACAACAATGATTGGTGAAAGATCAAGGGGTTTTATTTGGTTTTTTTCTTTCATAGCCTGGTTTTCATTGCAAAAATCAAAGCATAACTGCGACATAATATTGCTTTTAGACGAACCTGGTTTAACGCTTCATGCAAAAGCGCAATATGACCTTTTAAGGTATATAGAAGAAGAGTTATCACCTTATCATCAAGTCATTTATACTACTCATTCTCCATTCATGATCGATATGAAACATACAGAGAGGGTGTATATCGTTGAAGATAAAGGTTTGGATGATAATGAAGAAATAATTGGTACTAGAGTTACAAATGATGTTCTTGAAACCGGTCATGATAGCTTATTCCCGTTACAGAGTGCTCTAGGATATGAGATAACGCAATCATTGTTTGTAGGCCCATATTGTTTAATTGTTGAAGGTCCTTCCGATCTATTGTATTTAACGGCAATTTCAAGCATAATTGAGAAGTTAGGTAGAATGTATCTGGATTCAAGATGGACAATAACTCCAGTTGGGGGAATTGATAAAGTCCCAGCGTTTGTCTCCCTTTTTGGTTCTCAAAAAACTCTTAAACTTGCTGTTTTGATAGATTTTCAATCAAAGGATAAACAGCTGATAGAGGGCTTGTATAAGAAAAGCCTTGTAAAGAAATCAAATATCAAAACTTTCTCCGATTTTCTAGGCGGTAAAGATGCGGATATTGAAGATTTTTTTGAACCAGAATTCTACCTGAAACTGGTCAATATTGAATATAAAAAAGACCTAATTAGCCCTATTGATATCAAACAACTAAACACTAAAATTCCAAGGATAACGATTCAGCTTGATGAGTACTTTAAGGCTAATCCCCTTAAGAATGGTATTCAATTTAATCACTACAGACCAGCCAGACTTTTTAATGAGCAGGTACATAAACTACAATCAGAAATAGGAGACAAGACTCTGAAACTGTTTGAAGATACATTCAGAGAACTGAATTCGCTACTAAAATAACAGTTTTTAAGAAAAAAAAGGAGAGAACCTTGAAAGAAGCAAGCAAAAATGAACACTTGATTAACCATTCTTTTCCTGTTTATAAACCAGATATGGATGATCTGGATGATGGAGAATATAAGCCATTACAGATGGGAACTGCGGCATTATTGAAGCATAAGAATTTGTACTATATTGTGACTGCGGGGCATGTTCTTGATATAGAGGACATTAATCATATTAGCATCGGAGAAATCGACGAATTGCAGTTAGATAAGTGTATGGTATATTACCAACACGATGAGGAAATTGATGCTGGTGTAATCAAAATATCAAAAGAGCAAGCTGAGAAGATAACTAGCGAAGGAAAATACATGATTGATTTCGATGATCAATCAAAGTATATTCCAAAGTTTAGACTGGAAGCAGGATTAATTACAATTGTAGGATATCCTGGTTCTGAACAGGAACTAAATGATGACGAAAAAAAGCTCAAGGTTGTTTGTAAAATAATCACGGGACCAATATTAAGTAGTAATGTATTAAATTCCGCAAGCAAATTAGTTGTACAGTACGATAGAATGCGTTTAGTCAGACAAGGGTCTGATCAGCTTGTTATTGGTCCTTACCCTCCTGGCATGAGTGGATCTCCAGTGTGGTTTAATATTGATGAAGATTCTGAAATTATGGAATTCGCTGGGATTGCTATTCAATACTCTGAAGATAGAAATTTAGTAGTCATTATTAGGGCTGAAGTTATATTGCAACTTCTCGAAGAAGTAGAGAAAGAAGCTTAAACTAAAATACTGATGTCGTCGTCCTGCACTTCCAATGAAAAGGTGGGAAAGGAGTATGCGCTCCGGAGACACCGATAGGTTCATCACTGCTGTTATAGACTATCTGATCATTACTGACCCACGGTGCGAGAGCTTTGATATAATCTCTGGCATCATCCAGACTGTTTGACTTGGTATCCAGAGCCATCAGGTTATCCATTACTTCTGCAGCATCGTTTAGGGGATAGACTTTATCTTGGGCTGCCAATGCCCGGCAGATGTCACTGGTGCGGTCATCAAGGATGACTACCAGCTTGTAGTACTTTGCTTGCGCTTTCTTATACCAATTCGCTTTCATATATCCAAATTCATCCACTTAAAATAGGTCAGTCTTGAAACCATATCTTTGTTGTTGTCCAGGTATTCAAAGCTATCAATCAGGGCATTCTGTACTTCATCCATTGACCCGTAGGCCGTG
>JAUYAR010000059.1 GCA_030693415.1 Candidatus Cloacimonadaceae bacterium
TTTCCATCGATTCCCACTAAAAGACGCAATAAGATTACCAATAACTTGCGGTTTACGCCGATGTTCGGCATGGTAAATACCACGGGGGAGTTTATTGTCACCCGAAACTGATTTTCATCGCACTCCACACTAACAAGGTTCTGGACATGTACACTTTTCTTCATTTTTGGCTTCCTTCATTCAGGTAAATTTGGGCGCCACAATAGTTAGAAGGCAAAAGTTGTAAATGATTTTCTATCATTTGTTTAAATGTATATATTGTCCATAAACAGCCCTATGGTCGCGGCTATAAGCATAAGGCTTTTCCCCACGAAAAATGATTGATATTTACTGAAGTGCCCACTGTGCAGACGATATGTCAATTCAAAGCAACCCCTGCCTAAGGATGCCTTTCGCCCACTTTTCTTGATTTCCGAAACGCTAATTTATTGAAATTTAAGGGAATTTACTTGAACAGTCTCCTGCCGATCCTGCGAAGGCGGAAAGGCTTGACTCCACGGCGCAATGCTTTGATTAAAACGGGTATAGCTTTCGCAGCATCGGCATGCTGCGCTACATTTGCTGCGCTACAAAAGAAAAGCGCCCCGAATTGTATGATCCGGGGCGCTATCGGTTTATGCTATCGGATATCGCTATCCGACAGGAGTTTAATTTGTTTTATTTAGCCAGCAGCATCTTGCGGGTGATGGTCTGGCTGTTATTGGTCACGCGGTAGAAATAGAGACCGCTGGACACGCCGTTGCCTCTATCGTCTTTGCCGTTCCAGACCACATTGTGATTACCGGCAGTAAGCTCTCCGCTCATCAGGTTGCGCACAAGCTGACCCTTGAGGTTATAGACCTTGATGTCGGTTTTGCCGTTGGTCGGAACACTGAAGGCGATGGTGGTTTCCGGGTTGAAGGGATTCGGATAGTTGCTAGCGTTCAGAGTATATACCGGGATGATGTCATCATCGTTGGAAACGCCAGGTTCGACGATGGCGCGAAGCATGATCTCGCCATTGGTGACCGGTTCCCATACGTTTACAAGTCTCTTGTAGCTGTATCCGTTTGAGGAGGTATCCAAGCCGATCGCGGATGCATTGGTCGTCTCCATGATTGCCAGATAGAATTGTCCATCGGGGACGACAATTCCGGCAGGCATGGTCACATAGTTCCAACCCGAAACAACTGATGCGGCGGGGTATTGATATTGAGCAAGCTGCATTCCGGGCATGCCATCGACACCATCGTTTTCATAGACGCGCACGATGATTCCTGCAGTGCCGACAGTATGCACAAATATCTTGGCATACTTGACGGTAACTTGACCGTTGTACATGTGTTTCACAGCCATCTGACGGGATGATCCGACGTTGAAGCCCTGCTCTGCTGTTCCATCGTCGTGGAAAAGCTCGGTATGCATAGCCGGCATCACGAAAACGGAGATCACGTTTGAGGGCAGGGATTCGTTGGTGCCGTAAAGCGCGGTCACATAATAGGTGTGAAGTCCGCCGGCGACGTTCATATCGGTATAGG
>JAUYAR010000060.1 GCA_030693415.1 Candidatus Cloacimonadaceae bacterium
GCGGAAATTGACCTCGGATTTGGCATTGGAATCGAGGCGGAGATTCAGGTTTTCGGAAAAGGGAACCGGATAGGCATGGAGCTTGATACCCGGATTTGCCGGAAAGCCGGGATCGTCGTTGGCGCTTGAATAGTATTCCCAGTTGTAAGTGGAGAGTTCTGCATCCGACCAGTCAGGACCGCCGTTCCAGAATTGTACGATTTCCTGTTCGCGGTTTCCGTGAGCGTCATAACTGTATAATTTCCTTTCCATTTCATTCCAAACGTCCATATCCCAATAACAGCCGATTCTCTGATAGAGAAGATCGTCTGCACCGTGGGAATAAGTATCTCTTTGGTCTGGAATCCAGCCATTCATGTACCAAACATAGCGGATTTCTTCCAGAAACATGCCTGGTGCTTCCTGATGGCCGAACATGAAACTGAGAGGCAAATACCAGGCGATCCAATGAACAAACTGATCACCGGTGAGAGTGTCATTGGGATGGTAGCTGGTTGTGGTTCGGCTATCGGGTGCCCAGTACAAAGAATCGATTGAATCACTTTCGATTTGCTCGATGATCCGGTGGTGATTATCCCAACTGAAATTAATCTTGGAATATGTCCCGTCCTGATTGCTCCAATCTGCATTCCAAAAATAGACTTCATAGGTGGCGCCGGAGTATATGATGTGCATCCGCTGTTCGGGGTACCATTGTTGGGATAGTGTGTCCAAGGCATAGGAACAGGCACGGGTCAGGCGGTTTTGCGCGTCATACAAAAACTCGGAACGCATGGCGCTTACTTCAGAAAAGTTCGAGAAAAAAGTGACCGTGAAGGACGCCACATAGCCGGAAGCATTGTAGGAATATGTCCCGAAGGCGGCTAATGACCAGGAGTTCAATTCATAGTTATAGTACCATAGCCGAATGGAATCCGGTCTCGAAACGAAGGTTTGATTGTAATGGTATTCACTGGTGTAATGCGGTTGCCACTCGAAATCGTAATGAGTGAAAAACTCACTTTCTGTCAGACGCCAGATGCCACGGTCGGCGGCAAAGCTGGGATATGACATTTTTTGAAGGACATCGCGTATGCCGGGATTTATGGATAATAAGAGTAGCGGCAGCACGATGATCAGTGTCGCAAAGATCAGCTTTTTCATTTTCACACCTCCAGATGCTAATTTTGCCACATTGAAAATAGTATGCAGGAAAACTGTCAAGCTATTTCTTTCACAGGCTCACTTTTCACCACTAATCGATGTTTAAATCAAAAAACCCCGGAGGCAAAAAACCTGCGGGGTATGATGTTGGATGCTATCAAAGCTTATTTGATTTTCAGTACTTTGGTGCTTTTGCTGGTGCCGTTTTGGGTGGCTTTGACGAAAAAGATTCCGCTGGCGAGTTTCTTATCCGCTTTCCAATTGACGGTGCTGTTTGGCGCGGCGTTGATTTCTCCCACCAATTGACCGCGGAGATTGAAAATGCGGAAATTGACCTCGGATTTGGCATTGGAATCGAGGCGGAGAT
>JAUYAR010000061.1 GCA_030693415.1 Candidatus Cloacimonadaceae bacterium
GGCAGACAAAATCTACTCCCTGCTGAACGTCAAAGTCTTCAAAAATCAAATCATCTCTAAACACAGAGTTTAGTGCCTAACTGAAAAATGACTGTCATATATACCAATAACTTAGTCCCTAAAATGCGAAACTTGGGTTAAGCAATTTAATCCTTTCGTGGAGGAGGCATACCATTTGGAATTTCCTGCCGAAAAATGCCTTGGGTGAGATAGGTAATGGACATGAACATATAGCGCAGCATGCCGATGCTGCGGAGACGTTGATCTTGATATCTTGAGACGTCTTGAGACGACATGGCTAATCATGGCTAAACGCGATATCACTGCCTCGAATGTTGAACAGCGAGGACAGCCGATGGCAGTGGAGAAATATCCTGACGGATCGTCGTTCTATCTATCGAAGATAGCGTTCACCAATTCCGCGGGTTCGAGACGAAAGCTTGATCCCTTGCCTTCAAAGAAGCCATGCGCACGGATGAGGTGGATATTGAGTGACGTCCAGGAGAGGGAAATGTTTTTCCGGGTGTTGGTAAACTTGGTGATCGCTTTGCGATAGATGCCGACGTGTCCGAATGGACATGGCAATTTTCCGCGCACTACTTCCGTTTCCACCTGGTAGATATCGTCGATGAGGACTTCGTCGGTGAAGGCGTTCCAGCTTTTGTCGGTGAAATACTGCATGCGGTCGGCGATCTCCTCAGGTGTGAACTCAAGGGCATTCAGGAGTCTGAAATCGTCCTCGATGATCTCGTTCAGAGTGCGTTTGTCATTGCCGAGGAATCCACTCAGAGTGATGGTTCCGGGCTGCATTTTCTGCATGATTTTGATTTCTTTGGGGCTTGCTTTCATATCATCATCCAAAACTGTCGAAATAGATTTTGTCTTTGGCGATACCTGCGGCGATCAGGGCTTTGGAGACGGCGTCGATCATACCGGGGCTGCCGCAGAGATAGGCTTCCGTGTTTTGGGGATCGCGGATGGTTTCCTTTAGAAATGGCATCACGTAGCCTGTTTTGCCGTCCCAGTTGTCCTCCGCCTTTGGCTGAGAGAGCACCGGCTCATAACGGAAATACTCAAACACTGATTCGAATGCTTTCATTTCTTCGGTGAGATATAGGTCTTTTTTTGAGCGTGCCCCGAAGAAATATGTCATGCGGCGCTGCGTTCCAACTACCTGAAGATGGTCAAGGATGGATTTGATCGGCGCCTTTCCCGATCCGCCGGCAACGAAAAGGATATCCGCGTCCGTATCTCTCAGGAAGAAATCTCCATACGGACCAGTGAAGCTAACTTCATCCCCCACTTTGAGTTGCTGGTGCACCCAGGTCGTACAGATCCCTTCCGGAACATAGCGGATGATGAGTTGGATGCGATCGTCTTCCTCCGGTTTGGAGGATATCGAATAGGCGCGGCTCACGCTTTGTCTCATCTTTGCATAGGGTTGGGTGATGAGCTGGATATATTGACCGGCTTTAAAATCGATCTTTTCTCCGGCATCGAGCTTGAAGGTGACACCTTTGATATCGTAGGTATAATCAATGATCTCGACTATCTTGCTGTTAAATTTGCGGATATTGAAGATGTTTTCAGGGATATTGATATAGATGTCCGATTTGACCTTGACTTGGCAAGCGAGACGGGTGTTTGTGATAAGCTCTTCTTTTGTGAGCAGCGGTCTTTCGGTTGGCAAGAGCGGTCCGCCGCCCTTGGTGATACCGCATTTGCAGGCGCCGCAAGTTCCTCTGCCCCCGCAAGCGGAGGGAATGAATATCTTGTTATCCGCCAGAGAACTCAGCAAACTGTTGCCGCCCTTGACATTGATATCTTTCTTGCCGTTGATATTGATCTTGACGATGCCATAGTCGTTCAAAAAGCGATGGGCGATGACGAGGATGATAGCCAATACTCCGCTGATTGAGCAGAGCGTCGCGATGTCCTTGAGAATCACTAAGATCATCGCTATTTCCTATTGGATTTGGACGATGCCGGAAAAACCGATGAACGCCAATGCCATGATGCCGGTGATGATCAAACTGATCCCTGCACCTCTCAGACCCACGGGAATTAGTTTTTCTTTCAGGCGGGCACGGATTCCTGCCAACATCAAAATGGCAAGCAGCCAGCCAATGCCGCTGCCCGCTCCGAAAGCTATTGATTGCAGGAAATTATAGTCCCGGATGATCATAAAGAGGCTCACGCCGAAGATGGCGCAATTCACCGTGATCAGCGGTAAAAAGATGCCCAAGGTGTAATACAGAGCAGGCACATAGCGCTCGATGATCAACTCGATCAATTGCACAAATGCCGCGATCACGATGATGAAGACGATGTATTGCAGATAGACGATGCCAAAAGGCACCAAAACATAGTGATAGACGAGCCAGTTTAAACCGGCAGTCACGGTAAGCACAAACATTACCGCCACGCCCAACCCGAAGGAGGATTCCACTTCTCTGGAAACCGAGAGATAAGAGCACATTCCGAGGAAATTGGTCAGCAGGATGTTGCTGGTAAAGATCGCCGCCCAAAAGAGCACAAACGCATTGATATCCATTATTATCCCGCCTTGTAATATTTGCTGTTGATGATCCAGATCAACATCGCCAACAGAAAGAAGGCGCTGGGTGCCATGACCATGATCGACCAATTTGTCCAGCCTGCCCAGACAACGCGATAACCAAAGAGGGAGCCGAAGCCGAAGAGTTCGCGCACAAAAGCAATCGCAAGCAGCACAAGGGTATAGCCCACTCCAGCTCCGATTCCATCCACAAAGGCGTCCAGCGGTTTGTTCTGAGATGCGAAGGCTTCCGCCCGTCCCATCAAAATGCAATTGGTGATGATCAACCCGACATACGGTCCGAGCTGTTTGCTGATCTCGGGCAGGTTTGCCTTGAGAAATATATCCACGATAATCACGTAGGAAGCGATGATCAGGGTCTGAACCATCATGCGTACGCTGCGCGGAGTGTGGTTGCGGATCAGAGAAATGGTGAAATTGGACAAAGCCAGAGAGAAGATGACGCCCAAGCCCATGATCAAGCTGTTGAGCATCAGATTGGTGACCGCCAGAGCGGAACAGATGCCAAGTATCTGTTTCCAGACGGAGTTTTCGCGGAAGGCGCTGATGATAAAGATGTCTTTCTTATTCACTTTGAGCCTGCTTTTTCTGATACACGTATGACAGTTCTTCGCGCAGCATCTTGAGGACGCTGACGCTGGTGATGGTAGCGCCGGTCACCTGATTGATCTGCAAGGGATTGGAGCTTGGTTGCTTTTCCGGGATGAGCTCAAGGGAGAGCACTTTGCCGCTTTTGATTACGGGGCGTCCGCGGAATTGTTTGAGAAACCATTCCTCTCCGATGCGCGCTCCCAGACCGGGGGTTTCCATCTGTGCGTAGATGGCAAAATCCAGGATCGTGTCGAAACTTGTGTTTGTGGAGACCAGAGCCCGCATCGAGCCCCAAAGTCCCTTGCCGCCGATGTCTGTGCAATATGCCAGGATACTGTCGTTGACGCTGGCTAAGAAGATTCGGCGTCCGATTCCCTTGTCCTTTTTCTCTGTGATGTATTTATTGAAAGACGCGGGAAAATCCGCCATCAGTTTTGCTTCCGAGATCCCGGTCGAGGAAGAAATGCTCCCCGAAAGAAGCTTGAGAACGAGCTTTTGATACTGTTCGGTTTGATATCGTTTGATCTTGCCTTCGCTGCTGCGATACATCGCGGCGAGGACACCCACGAAAATGAAACTGATGATGAGCATGAAGACGATCGGATAGAGCATCGTGTCCTTGAAGGGAATTCGATCCGCACTCATGCTTTCGCTCCTTTCTTTGTCCAGGTGTCGATGCCGTATTCGATGATCGGCATGAAGGCGTTGACGAGCAGCAAGGCAAACATAAATCCTTCCGCAAAAAGGGAATAGCGCCTGATATAGATCGTGAGGAAGCCAATCAGAATACCATAGACCCAGATGGCGATCTTGCCTTTTGCCTGTGAGACGGGATCGGTGGTCATATAGACGATGCCAAACATCGCTCCCCCACTGACCAAAAAAAAGAAAGGATTCACATCCGGATAGAAAATATAGCCAAAGATGAGCATGGAAATCGCTGTGGAAATCATGGGTTGCCACTTTGCCGTTTTGCTGAAGATCAGATAGATCGCGGCGCCGATGATCAAAAGCGCAGAGGTCTCTCCAATCGAACCGGGAACGAAGCCCAAAAATGCATCGCGAAAACTTTGGGTGATCCCGACATTCAATCTGAATTGTCCAAGGATCGTGGCACCGGTCATCAATTCACCTCCGCCGGACACCCAACGGATCAGACCGCCGGGGAAATCCTTCAAGAGATAGGGCTTGAGCCATTCCACCGTCATCTGTTGCGGAAAGGAGACATAGACGAAGGTTCTGCCCAGAATGGCGGGATTGAATATATTTGTGCCGAAACCTCCGAAAACCATCTTTCCAAAGGCGATGGCGACGACAGCGCCCAGTGCGGATATCCAGAGTGGTATCATTGGCGGAAGGGTCATCGCGTAGAGCGTGGCGGTCACGAATACCGCCATGGACACCTTGCCTCCCTTCTTTTTGTAGATGAAGAGATATTCCGTGATATAGGCGGCGATGTTGGCTACCGCGACCACCGCCAGAACCCTCCACCCGAAAAGATAAACGGCAAATAGCAATCCGGGGACAAGGGCATAGAGCACCCGATTCATGATCTGCTGTTTGAGGACGCGTTTAAACATAATAAATTAGTATCTCCTGTTCACAAAGAGAGTTTGGATCAAGTTAATCACCGGGATATTTCTGTCAACCGCAAAGCTGGGTTGCCCCGCTTTCCCTTGACCGGATCAGGCATAAAACCTTGCCAACAAAATAGATATGTCTCAAATTCGCTGATTCTCGAACGGGAGACGCTTACCAACATTTCGTCTTCGTGATCACCACAGTGATGAGTGCCGATTCCCTCGATAGAATCCAGCAACAAGCCGAAAAGGCAGAACTGATCCCGCTTCAATCCAAATCGATAGCGCTGGAAGTTTTCGCTGAGGGCTTCGATGCTTTTCAGGCAAATATCCATAACAGCAGGCTCAATAGATATATTCACCTGCTTAACGCAGGGAATCTGGAAGTGGCTCCGCACCACGGCTCAGGTATAGCTTGACGGTGGAACTCTTTTCCACTCTCGTTCCACCGGGCGGTGAACTGCGCACCACCATGTTGCGGGGATAACTGTCTGAATAGAGCGAATCCGAGACCAGAGCTCTGAGACCGCTATTGCGCAAGGTAGCGAATGCTTCCTCAAAATGTCTGCCGATCACTGTGGGAACGGGTACGATTTGCGATCCTTTGCAGATGACGAGATAGACGGTTCCCTCTGCTTTCAGCTTAGCCCCCGGTTCGGGAAATTGCTCCAAGACGGTCTCGATTGGATCGCTCTCAGACCACACTGAATCCCTCACTACGACGTGCAATCCGATCTCCCGCAAAAGCCGCTTTGCCTGTGATATTTTCATGCCGACGACCTCCGGGACCGCCACATTTTTGGGCTTGCCAAACATGATTGGAAATACGACTTGGCTGGTGAAAAATGCGGTGAGCAGAACGATCCCAAACCCGATGCCAATGATGTATCCGGCTTTTCTGCTGTTAAGTTTCTTTTTCTTCTTCATCGGTTATCCTATTTAACGCGTTTCAGCTTGGCAGCGAAAGCACCGTCCATGTGGTGTTTGAAAGGTATGGATTTGAAAAACCCGTCTTCTGTGTATTTTGAGGGGATAAATCCGGCGGCGTCGATTAGTTCAAAGCGTTTGTTGGTTTTGAGAAAGCGCTTTATCTGATCCTCGTTTTCACGTGGATTCATCGTGCAGGTGGAATAGACCATAAAACCGCCTAATTTGACGAAATTGGCAGCATAGTTGATCGCTTTTTCCTGCAGCTTGACCAGCTCTTCGATATCCTGATGCGCCTGCCAGCGAAGATCAGCTTTCCGGCTGAAAACTCCCCAGCCGGAACAAGGAGCGTCCACAAGCACGCGGTCGTATGCCGGTGCCACAGGTCCATATTTGAATGCGTCGGTCACGATCAGCTTGATGTTCTCAAGCTGGAGACGATCTGCCGCTTGCTTGAGCAGTTTCATTTTATTCGGGATCTTATCCACGGCGATGACCTCACCGGTGTTTTCCATTTTCTCCGCGATATAGGTGCATTTTCCGCCAGGTGCGGCAAAGAGATCGAGAATGTTCTCATCCTTTTGGGGATCGAGCAATTCAACAACCAGGGCGGAGGAGCTATCCTGCACAGAGAAATAACCCTCGGAAAATGCAACGTCGTCGAGCACTTCATCCGCCTGGTTTGTAGTCAGCATCATCTTGCTGGCGAGAGATTGTTCGAGTATGATGCCGCGTTTTTCATAGTATCGAATGAGCTTTTGAGATGTGGTGGCGGTGGCGTTTGCGCGCAGGTGCAAAGCGGGATTCTCGTTAAAATAGAGCGCCAGATACTCGGTGTCCTCTTCACCCCAGAGTGAGATCCAATTTCTGATCAGCTCGAGGGGATAGGAATGCTCATAAGCGATGCGTTGATCGGTCTGCGCGGGATATTCGATCTTGGGATGGCGAAGATAATTTCGCAATACTGCATTGACAAAATCTCCCACTTGAGCACCAAGTATGGTTTTTGCCAGTTCAACCGTTTCGTTCACGGCGGCGTGTTCCGGCACCGAATCCAGATAGATGAGCTGATACAAGCCCAGGTAGAGCATGATCTTGATCTTGATGTCCGTTGCAGCATATTTTTTGGCATCGGTATGGAGGGAAATGATATAATCAAGCTGAAGCTGTCGTTTGATAACGCCTTTGACCATTGTATAATAGAGTGCCACGTTCAGGTTATCCGCTTTGAGCTTTTTTGCACGCTGATGCAGGAGGTTGTCCGAAAACTCGTGGTTCTTAAACACCTTCAGAATGGTCTGATAGGCTTCCTGACGCAGCATCATTTGCTTCTCTGATAGAGACGTTTGATGGTTTCCTTGAGCAAAAGCTCCGGAGGAAGCTGCAAGACTTCGGCAGGCAGCAGATTGAGCTCCCGGTTGATGTCGAGGACATTGAAACCAAGCGAGACGAGCGCGCTTTCCACTTCCATAAATTTGTCGTCCTCAACGATCCTGTCCTTGTGCTCAAACCTTTCCGCTAAGTGGCGGACACTACCCTTGAGCTCGATAATCAGTCGTTGGGCGGATTTTTTCCCGATGCCAGGTACCTTGGTGATCAGAGCTTCCTCGCCGCGTTCGATGGCGCGCACAAAAGTGGGGATCGCGAGAGTGGAGATGATCGAAAGCGCGATCTTGGGTCCGATGCCGGAGATACGGGTCAGCATTAGAAACAATTCGCATTCCTGTGTAGTGCTGAAACCAAAGAGCCGGATATCATCCTGACCGATATGCAGATGCGTGATCAGTTCGCAGGGCTGTCCGATCTCGGGAAGCTTTTCATAAGTGCTGATCGGAATCTTGAGCTCGAAAGCCAGCCCCATCGCGGTTTCGATCACCGCTTTGACCGGGCTTTTCTGATGGAGGATGCCTTTGATGTGATAGATCATGAGATGAACTTTATCCTGTTGAAATGGCACATGGCGATGGCAAGCGCGTCATAAGCGTCATCCGGACGCGTGGACACGGAGAGTTGAAACAATTGATTGATCATATAGCGAACCTGCAATTTCGTGGCGTTTCCGTTTCCCACCACGGCTTTTTTTATCTCGCGGGGGGAATATTCATGGGTGGGTATTTTGTGCCGGGCGAGCGCCAGCAGGATCACTCCGCGGGCATGTCCAAGCGTGAAGATACTCTTGATGTGTTTTTGAAAGAACATGCTTTCGACTACCGCGAGGGAGGGTTTGTATTCTTCCAGCACGGCATCGATGCCGTCATAGAGAAGTTTCAAGCGGATCATCAGGTCTTTCTCTTTAGAAACGTCGATCACTTCGCAACCGGCGGCGACGATCCTTCTACCCTCTGCTTCAAGCAAGCCATAACCGCAAACGCGGCTGCCGGGATCGATTCCGATGATGATCACTCTCGTATATCAGTCTTTGCTTAGTTCTTCCATTACCGCGTCGGAGAGGGTGAAATTGCTATAGACTTTTTGCACGTCGTCCAGATCTTCCAGTATATCTATCAATTTCATCAGTCTGGCTGCCACTTCGTCGGCATTGACGGTGTTTTTGGGAACCCTTGTAAGCTCAGCGTTTAGCACCGGCAAACCCAGTTGTTCAAAGTTGTGCAGCACGGTGTGAAACTCCGTGGGTGAGGTATAGACCTCAAAGTTCTCGTCGTTGAGTTCCACGTCTTCTGCTCCCGCCTCCAAAGCCTGCAAAATAAACTCGTCTTCATCCATGCCCGCTGCGGGAACGTTGAAAAAGCCCTTTTGCTCGAAATTCCAGGATACCGCTCCAGTCTCAGCAAGGTTGCCGCCATATTTGGAAAAAGTGTGCCGCAGCTCTGCCACTGTGCGGTTTTTGTTGTCGGTCATCACGTCGATGACGATGCCGACCCCGTTGTGCCCATAACCTTCGTAGGTGATCTCTTCATAGGCGACGCCTTCGATCTCACCGGTGCCGCGTTTGACGGCGCGTTCGATGTTTTCGCGCGGCATGTTTGCCGTTTTTGCGGAATTGATCGCAGTTCTGAGACGGGGATTCATCTCGGTGTCTCCGCCACCGGATTTGGCTGCGAGGATGATCTCTTTGACGAGCCGGGTATAGATCTTGCCGCGTTTGGCATCGGTCGCCGCTTTCTTGTGTTTGATCGTGCTCCACTTATTGTGTCCGGACATACCAACCTCTTTCTTTTATCTGTAATATCTTTGTTATATTCGCGTGTGTGCCACTCTGAGGTGATGGCACAATTATGTCAAGAAGGAAAAAGGGAGGCGATTCATATCGCCTCCCAGATTGTCTTTATCTATTATCAAGCACTTATATTTATGCTTCTTCATGCCAGGCGGCGACCACTTTCTGTGTGATATCATCCGGAACCTTCTCATAATGCGAGAACTTCTGGGTGAAGCGTCCTCTGCCTTGGGTAAAGGATTTGAGCGCTGGAAAATAAAGATACATCTCTGCGACAGGCATTTGCGCGTTCAGATACTGTTTCTTGCCGCGCTGTTCCATTCCCATGATGCGTCCGCGGCGGGTACTGATATCGCCCATCACGTCTCCCATATATTCGCTGGGAACGATGATGACGAGATCGTGGATCGGTTCGAGCAGGATCGGTTTGCATTTCTTGAAACCTTCCTTGAGCGCCATCGAAGAAGCGATCTTAAAAGCCATCTCGGAGCTGTCCACATCATGGTAGCTGCCGTAATAGACTTCAACCGCTACGTCAACGACTTGGTAGCCGGCAATGATGCCTTTTTCCAGAGTTTCGAGCAGTCCTTTTTCGATCGCGGGAACGAAGTTTGACGGGATTACTCCACCGACAAGGGCATTGATAAATTTGAATCCATCCCCACGTTCGGTTGGTTTGATGCGAAAATAGACTTCTCCATATTGACCGCGTCCGCCGGATTGTTTTTTGTGGCGATACTGGGATTCGGCGCTGCCCATGATGGTTTCTTTGTAGGGGATACGCGGTTCTTTCATCATCGCGTCCACTTTATAGCGGTTTTTGAGCTTTTTCAAGACTAACGCGAGATGTTGTTCACCCATACCGGAAATCACATTTTCATGGGTCTCCATGTTCAGATCAAACTTGATTGTGGGGTCTTCCGCAATCACCCGATGCAATGAGGATCCGATCTTGTCTTCATCGGATTGATTCGCCGCGCGGATCATCTGCCAATAAGTGGGAGTAGGAAGTATCGGCATCGGGAGTGAAAGTCTGGAGCCGAGTCCGGTGACGCTGTTCAGGGTTTTGGCGTTTTTGAGTTTCACCAGCGCACCCATTTCGCCGGCTCTGATTTCCTGAGTGTCGTGACGGCTTTTACCCAGCATGTAATACATGTTTCCGGCTTTGTCTTTGGCGTCCTTTTCAGGTATATAAAATTCCGTACCGGTTTTTAGCGTTCCGGAGAACATGCGCACATAGGCATAGTCGCCCATATTGGGATCGGCATAAAGCTTGAAGATGTATCCAAGCAGGTCTCCGTTGGCGCTGGCGATGAACTCCCTGGGGGATTCCTTGTCCAGAATATGCAGCGGATTGGAATCCTCCGGTGAAGGAAGATACTCGATCACGGCATCGAGAAAAGCTTTGACGCCCACTCCGGTATGCGCGGAGCAAACGAATGCGGGAACGATCTCTCCGTTGGCGATGGCTTTTTTCAGCCCGGGAAGGAGCTGTTCGTCGCTCAATTCCATGCTTTCAAGGAAACTGTTGAGCAATTCCTCATCCGTTTCGGCGACCGCTTCCATCAATTGCATGCGGGCGTCTTCCACTGCGGATTGCATCTCCGCGGGAATATTAGTTTCACCGGAAAGACGGATCGCTTTTTGTTTGATGATGTCCACGATCCCTTCAAAAGCGCCTTCTCTGCCGATGGGCAGATGGATGGGAATGGCGTGAAGTCCGCTATTTTCCTGGATCACTTCCAGAGTTTTGTAAAAATCAGCGTGTTCGTTGTCCATGCGGTTGACCAACACACTCTTACCGACCTTTTTGTTCTCAAGCTGTTCTATGGCAAGCTCCAAGCCTACTTCGAATCCACCGGCGGCATTGGCAACGAGCACGACGTTTTCAACCGCCGGGATCGCCACAATCGATTCACCGATGAAATCCGGATTGCCCGGGGCGTCAAGAATGTTGATCTTGTGATCGGCATGATTCACAAAGCCCATGCTGAGCATCTGGGACATCTTTTTTGCTGTTTCTTCAGGGTCGAAATCCATCACCGTATTCCCCTCATCGATTTTTCCAATGCGGGTAGTGGTATGGGTCAGATAGAATATCTGCTCCGCCAGGGTGGTTTTCCCGGCGCCGCTCGAACCCATGAACAGCAGGTTGCGAAGCTTCTTCAACGCGTAATCTTTCATGTTTTCCTCGTCAGTTTTATATGATATAAAGCACAATTTATTAACTATTTATATCTGGAAATTCAAGCATTTTTCAGAGCCCTATATTGTCAATGCTTTTCTCGGAACTCTCCAAGTCTTCCGCGTCTTTCACCACAGAGAAACAGAGAGATCAGAGAAGTTCATTAGTTCACCCGTTCACTTGTTCCCCTGCTCACTTATTCACGCCACTTCTCCATCCCCTGCCCGCCATATCCAATTGATCAAAGCATCCGCATTGCGGGGCAGGAACTTAGCGCGTTTTTCGTAAGAAGGAAGCGTCTATATATAGTGCCTTACGCGGATAAATAGTTAGTCAAGTTAGTCAGTTTCCTATTATTAACTCCTATCCCAAGTTTCGCATTTTAGGGACTAAGTTATTGGTATATATGACAGTCATTTTTCAGTTAGGCACTAAACTCTGTGTTTAGAGATGATTTGATTTTTGAAGACTTTGACGTTCAGCAGGGAGTAGATTTTGTCTGCCTTGCCCTCGGGCAGAC
>JAUYAR010000062.1 GCA_030693415.1 Candidatus Cloacimonadaceae bacterium
CAGACAAAATCTACTCCCTGCTGAACGTCAAAGTCTTCAAAAATCAAATCATCTCTAAACACAGAGTTTAGTGCCTAACTGAAAAATGACTGTCATATATACCAATAACTTAGTCCCTAAAATGCGAAACTTGGGCTAAGGAGAATGTAGCGCAGCATGCCGATGCTGCGGAGTCCTCAAACCCTGTCGGGAAAAGACGATCATGCAGAAAAGTCTACTATAAATTAGCCTGCTATGCCCTTGTCTATCAGTGATTTGCGAAGTATGTAGTTATGCTCTGCCGATGGCGAAATAATCGAAACCGAGTTCCTTTAGTTGTTTGGGATCGTAGAGGTTGCGGCCGTCAAACAGGGTCGGGCTTTTGAGGGTGGCTTTGATTTTGGCAAAATCCGGATAGCGGAATTGGTGCCATTCGGTGACGAGCAACAGCGCGTCCGCGCCTTCCAGAGCGATATATTCGTTTTCACACCAAGTGATCGAGGGATTTGCTCCGAAGACCTTTTTGGCTTCGTTCATGGCGACTGGGTCAAAGGCTCTGATCTTTGCTCCGTTGGCGATCAGGGCGTTGATAATCACAATCGCAGGGGCTTCGCGCATGTCATCCGTCTGGGGTTTGAAAGCCAATCCCCAGATGGCGAACGTATGACCGGTGAGGTTATCTGAAAAGTGTTTTTTGACCTTGGTGACCAACACCATTTTCTGGGTTTCGTTGACGTCCTCGACCGCTTTGATGATGCGAACTGGGACGCCAACCTTGCTGCCCATGTGCACGAGGGCTTTGACGTCTTTGGGAAAACAGCTTCCGCCATATCCCACGCCAGGATAGATAAACTTGTAACCGATACGGCTGTCCGAACCGATGCCTTTGCGAACTTCGGTAATGTCCGCTCCAAAGGCTTCGCAAAGATGCGAAAGCTCGTTCATAAAGGATATCCTGGTGGCGAGCATGGCATTGGCGGCATATTTGGTCATTTCCGCGGAACGGACGCTCATGACCAAGGCGCGATCAGCGCTTCGATTGAAGGGCAAATAGAGCTCGCGCATGATCTCTCCAACGGCATTGCTGTCGGTGCCGATGACGACTCGATCCGGTTTCATGAAATCTTCGATGGCAGCGCCCTCTTTCAGGAATTCGGGATTGGAGACGACGTCGAAATCGATCTTTACCTCGCGCTCTTCCAAAACGCTCTGAATCCGCTCTCTGACAAGATCCGCAGTTCCTACCGGAACGGTGGATTTATCGACGATGATCTTGTGGTTCTGCATGTGTCTGGCGATGTCTTCGGCGGCGGAAAGGACATATTGCAGGTCTGCTGAACCGTCTTCTCCCGCAGGGGTGCCGACGGCGATGAATAGAATCTGCGAATTCCGCACTGCAATTTCAATGTTCGCTGTGAAAATGAGCCTGCCGGCGGCGCTGTTTTGCAAAATAAGCTCTTTCAAGCCAGGTTCATAGATTGGTATTTCTCCATTTAAAAGCATGTCTATCTTGGCTTTATCGTTGTCCATGCAGATCACGGTGTTGCCCATATCCGCAAAACAAGCTGCCGTGACGAGTCCAACGTATCCGCTGCCGATAACCGCGAGTTTCATCTATTTCTCCTTAGTTCTGAAAAACTTGATTGTTTCGCCCACGCCCTGTTCGAGTGTGTAGATCGGGCTCCAGCCCAATTCCTTGAAAGCTTTGCCATAATCAAGCATCGAGCGATGCAGATCTCCCTTGCGGGCTTCTCCCCAATGAGGCGGAATGTCAAATCCCATCTGCCATTGGATGGTGTTGTAGAGCTGCTTGGTGGTGGTCTCGACGCAGGTACCAATGTTGAATTGGTCATTGTCCCCACGTCCCAAAGCAAGAAGGTTGGCACGCACGACGTCCGCCACATAAACGTAGTCTCTGATCATGCCATCCGTCTCGTTGGGATAGGCATAGATGGTTGGGATATGACCATTTAGCAGCTTTTCGATAAAGATGGAGACCACTCCCGCTTCGCCATGAGAAACTTGCCTTGGGCCATAGACGTTGGCATAGCGCAGGACAGTATAATTGAGCTGATATTGATGATAATAAAAGTGCAGATAGCTCTCGCCAACCATCTTGTTGATGGCATAGACGGAAAGCGGTTTAGGCTGATAATTCTCAGTGGTCGGATATTCTTCCGCTTCTCCGTAAATCGCTCCGCCGGAAGAGATAAAGATCACTTTATTCACGTGATACTTCACGCAGTTTTCGAGGATGTTGATGAGTCCTTTAACGTTCACTTCGACATCGAAAAACGGGTCTTCGATGGATTTTGGAACGCTGATCTGGGCGGCGTGGTGATTCACGATATCCGGTTGTTCAGCGGCAAAGACTTCTCCCAAAAAGGGATCGCAGATGTCGATCTGATAGAATTTGGCGCGGGGATTGAGGTTATGTTTGTATCCGGTGGCAAGGTTGTCCACGATCACAACTTCGTGCCCGGCATCCAGATAGGCGTCGGCAACGTGGGATGCGATAAATCCGGCAGCGCCGGTGATCAGTATCTTCATAGTCTATTCCTCGATGATCTCATATTCGCCCAGGATTTTCACGTGGGCAGGATTGATCTTCACCATCACTGCCTGCCGCAGGATGTTTACCTGCAGGCGCACTTCGTCCAGTTTCTGATGGTTTTCCACCACTCCGGTCATGCCTTTGAGCGGACCTTTGACGATCTCCACTTCCAATCCCTTGGATAGCCAGATGGTGTTGGTCATATCGACCTTTTTGTTGCGGCTATAATAGAGCCTTTGCAGTTCGTCCAAAAGCTCGCGCTGATCGGGCACTTTCACGAATCCGACGCAGTATCCTGAGATCGTAAGCGTATGTTTCTTAAAGATATCCAGCACGATGAAGAGATAACCTGGAAACATCGGTTTCATGAAGCTGACCTTTCTTTTTTGATAGACTCGTTTGCTTTCGATCTGGGGTAGATAATAATGGATGGAGTTTTTTCGTGCGTAGTCCGCCAGCCTTTTCTCGCAGCGGGGTTTGGTGTGAATGACGACCCAACGCTCTTCACCGCTGGGTAAAATTAGTTCGCCGAATATTTCGTCTATGATAACTGGAACATGAGTTGCCAAAACACCGGCTCCGCGGGCTTAATAGCGATAATTCTCAGGTTTATAGGGTCCTTCGACCGGCACGTTGATATACTGGGACTGACGTACCGTGAGACGCGTGAGTTCCACGCCCAGTTTGTCCAAATGCAGTCTGGCGACTTCTTCGTCCAAAATCTTGGGCAAGGTGTAGACCCCGATCTCGTGTTCATCCTGCCAGAGGGCGATCTGTGCCAGCACTTGATTGGTGAAGGAACAGCTCATCACAAAAGAAGGATGCCCGGTGGCGTTGCCAAGATTCACGAGCCTGCCTTCGGAAAGCAGAATGATCGCTTTGTCGTTGGGCAGCAGGATTTTATCCACCTGGGGCTTGATGTTTATCTTTTGTACTCCCAAAAGAGAGTATAGCTTGTGGACTTGGATCTCGTTGTCAAAGTGTCCGATGTTGCAGACGATGGCGTGATCCTTCATCTTCATTATATGATCGACCCTGATGACATCGCAGTTTCCGGTGGCGGTCACAAAGATATCAGCATATTCGACCACGTTGTCCAGTGCGTTCACTTCATAGCCTTCCATCGCCGCCTGCAAAGCGCAGATTGGATCGATCTCGCTGATGATCACTCTCGCGCCGAATCCTCTCATTGATTGGGCACAGCCTTTGCCGACGTCGCCATAGCCGCAGATCATCACGATCTTTCCGCTGACCATGATGTCCGTTCCGCGCTTGATGCCGTCTGCCAAAGATTCACGGCAGCCATAGAGGTTGTCAAATTTGGATTTGGTGACGGAATCGTTCACGTTGATCGCGGGAAAAAGCAGCGCTCCGGTTTCCAGCATCTGATGGAGACGATGCACTCCGGTGGTGGTTTCTTCGCTGACGCCACGGAGTTTCTTCACCATTTTATGCCATTTTTGGGGATAGTCCTTGATGCCTGAAATGAGAAGCTCTTGCACGATGCACATTTCCGGGTCGTCGGAATCGACCTCGGGCAGAATGCCGGTCTTGGCATATTCTTCTTCCAATCGATAGCCTTGATGCACCATCATAGTAGCGTCTCCCCCATCGTCAACGATGAGATCGGGCGCATTTGCGCCCTCCCAGGTAAGTGCATGGAGGGTGCACCACCAGTATTCTTCAAGAGTTTCGCCCTTCCAGGCAAAAACCGGGATCCCCGCTGCCGCGATTGCCGCGGCAGCGTGATCCTGGGTGGAAAAGATATTGCAGCTTGCCCAGCGAATCGAAGCGCCGAGTTCGATGAGGGTTTCGATCAACACAGCAGTCTGCACTGTCATGTGCAAACTTCCGGTGACTCGCGCTCCGGCAAGGGGTTTTTCCTTGCCGTATTTATTGCGTAGGGCGATGAGCCCCGGCATTTCGATTTCAGCCATTTCGATCTCTTTACGGCCAAAATCCGCCAAAGCAAGATCAGCAATCTTATAGTTCATTAATGTTCCTTAATTATCTGCGGAAACGGTCTCTGCCTCCGCCGGGTCTGCGGTCGCGATCATTATGATCATCTCTGCGTGGGGGACGAGGTCTGTCCTTCGGAGCGTTGGGATCGGGTTCGGGATTGCCTTCCACGCCTTTCATGGTAAGCGAAAGCTTGCCTTTTTCCATACCGAGGGATTTGACCTTGACGATGTCTCCGAGCTTGACCATGTCTTCAGGATGTTCAACGCGTGAAGTGTGCATCTGTGAAACGTGCACCATGCCTTCTTTGACGCCGCCGAGGATCTTGACAAAGATTCCGTAGGGTTCGATGCGGGTGACGGGGCCTTCATACAGTTCTCCCATAGCGGGATCGATGGCGATGCCCTGGATCATTTGCTTGGCTTTCGCGATGGAATCCTTGTTGGGAGAAAGGATGCGGACAGTGCCGTCGTCTTCGATGTTGATCTCTACCTGGCAGATTTCGATGATGGATTTGATCATCTTGCCCGATGGTCCGATCACTTCGCCGATCTTGTCTGTCGGAATCTTGAAGGCTTCGATGCGCGGCGCAGTCGGAGCCAGCTCTTCACGAGGCTCGGGAATGCACTGTTGCATGAAGTCCAAAATCTGTAAGCGTGCGGTTTTGGCTTTTTCCAGAGCGATACGCATGATGTCTTTGGTGATGCCTTCGATCTTGATATCCATCTGCATGGCGGTGATTCCATTACGGGTTCCGGCGCACTTGAAGTCCATGTCCCCGAGGTGATCTTCCAAGCCTTGGATATCAGTCAGGACGACGAATTTATCGCCTTCCATGATCAGACCGTTGGCGATTCCGGCAACTGGTGACTTAATCGGAACGCCGGCAGCCATCAAAGCGAGACAGCCGCTGCAAACCGATGCCATTGAAGAGGATCCGTTTGATTCAAGGGTGTCTGCGACGATCCTGAGCGTATAGGGAAATTCTTCTTTGTCTGGCAAAACGCAGAACAGCGCACGTTCAGCAAGGTTTCCATGTCCGAGTTCTCTTCTTCCTGGAGGCCCCATCCTGCCTGCTTCGCCAACGCTGAAGGGCGGAAAATTGTAGTGCAGATAGAAACGTTTCTTATATTCGACTTCGAGTCCGTCTATAATCTGTTCGTCCCCGCCGCCACCGAGAGTGACGGTACCCAGGGATTGAGTTTCCCCACGGGTGAAGAGTGCTGAACCGTGAACGATCGGCAGGACGTCGATTTCGCAAGTGATGTCGCGCAGATCGTCAAGTCCTCTGCCATCGGCACGGTTATGTCTGTGAAGTATGGAATCGCGCACGTTGCGGCGCACCAATTCTTCAAAGGCTTCCTTGAACCACTTTTCGTTCTTCAGGAAGAACTCTTCGTTTTCGATCAATGCAACCTGAAGCATTTCAGCTTCGAGAGTGTCCAAAGCGTCCTGACGCTCTTGTTTGCCAAAGATCACGACGGCTTCTGCGATGCCTTTGCCATACGCATTCTGCACGTTCTCGAGGATCTCTTGCGGGATGCCGATGAGCTTGACTTCGACCTTTTCTTTCCCGATCTCGTTTATGAATTCATGCTGCAGGGCGACGAGCTTTTTGATCTCTTCATGACCGGTGTAAACGGCATCGAGAATGGTTTCTTCGCTCAGCTCACAGGCTGCGGATTCGGTCATCACGATAGAATTGGCGGATCCGGCTACCGCGAGATTGAGTTTGGACAGACTGCTGATCTCGCTATAGTTGGGATTGACAACGATTTGATCATCGATCAAGCCAACCGTGACACCAGCGATGGGACCACTGAAGGGAATATCGGAGATCGAAAGTGCGAGCGAGGCACCAAAGACGCCAAGCACGCTTGGATCGTTGATTCCGTCAAAGGAAAGAACGTTGAAGACGACGTGAACCTGATTGCGGAATCCATCCGGAAAAAGGGGGCGGATCGAGCGATCGATCACGCGGGCTGAAAGCGTGGCATCGTTTGTGGGCTTAGCTTCGCGCTTGAAAAAGCCACCGGGTATCTTGCCCGCGGCATACATCTTTTCGATGTAGTCAACGGTGAGAGGGAAGAAATCCTGATTTTCGGATGCTTCCTTGCTCATGGTGGCAGTCACCAGCACGGAGGAATCTCCGTATCTGATAAAGACGCTTCCATTGGCTTGTTTTGCCATGCGTCCGGTTTCCACCGTGAGTGTGCGTCCGCAAAATTCGATTTCGCGTTTGGTGATGTTGAAGTTATGCATAACTTCTCCTTTTCGTTTCACTGCGGGAGAAGAAGCAATAGGCTGAGAGGCGGGGCTGGAAGAGCCTCTGAGCTTATTGCTAATTTCTCCCGTAGCATCTGGTTTTTTTATTACTGGGGGTTTATAAACAAAGTGGATCCGCCAATAACTTGGGAATCCACTTTGTTAGCTTCATATCTTGGCAGAATTTTTACTTTCTGATGCCAAGCGCCTTGATCACGTTCCGGTAACGATTGATATCCTTACGTTTCAGATAATCAAGGAGGCGCCTGCGCTGCCCGATCAGTTTCAACAAGCCGCGACGGGTTGAAAAGTCCTTGGAGTGCACTTTCAAGTGTTCAGTGATTTCACTGATACGCTTGGTTAGAAGCGCGATCTGAACTTCCGGCGAGCCAGTGTCTGATTCATGGAGTTTAAACTCTACCATGATAGCTGTTTTAGCCTCAGGTGTTAGTGGCATTTCATCCTCCAGATGATTTTGAGCACATGCTTTTTGATCAGGGGATATTTGTAAAGAGAAATCTGTTCTGCTGAGCGGGTGATTGGGTGAATGGGTGAAGTGGCTTAGTTTTCGTTGGATTTGATCAGATCAAGCAGTTGGCGCTTTACTGACAAAGCGATATCCTTAGTTTGGGCGCATTGCTCGTGATCATAGACAAAGCCAAGCATTTCCGCGATGTCAATTTGTGTAATCAATTCAGATAATGACGCTTTGGCTATGTTTAAAAAGTTTAGCATCTCTTTGGATGACTTTCTGGAACATCCTTCGGGAGATATTTGAAGGAACTGATATAACCGCTCGTTTCATTTGCGAGATTATATCATCACGTGGAAAACCAGCCGTCAAAGCATAGATATCTTTCACAAGCTTCATGCTGGATTTATACACCTCAAGCTCCGTGTGCATCATATAAAACCTCCCTGAATATTTAGAACCCAACTATAAAACGGATACCCTCACCGGTTCACCTGTTCACAAAAGCATGGTGGAGGTGGCGGGAATCGAACCCGCGTCCAAAGAGCCGATTGCAAGCAAGCCTACATGCTTAGTTGTCTTTAATCTCGATCGTTGCGGTAAAAGACAATCAGACCCGCAAGGATCCAGTCCATGGTCTTAAACGAGGATTATGGACAGCTCCTCCCCGTGGCGGCCGCACTGTTTCGACGCCCAATCCCCTCCCGACGGCACGAAGAGGTTGAACGTTAGCAGCCTATGCTGCTAAGGAGAGATTTGTGTTTGCAATTAAGTTTGGTCGCTACTTGTTAACGGAGTGGATAGCATCTCCGGCATGCGTCACTCGCACTCTGATTCCCTGTCGAAACCAGGTCACCCCCTATACACTTGTGAAAGAACTGAGTACAATGTAAATAGAGAAGGGTTGGATGTCAACATAAATTATTGAGCGCTTGGGAAATATCCTCCACAAAGACTGTTCAAAATCCTCAGCCAAGCTGCGCTTCCTATTTCATCAAGACCAATTTGCTTTGTTTTTGCAGCTTTCCATCCACCGAAAAGCGCAGAAAATACACTCCCGATGCCAAGGTTCGGTTATGCTCATCACAGCCTTCCCAAGCGACGATGTGTTCGCCGCTGTCCCGGTATCCGGTTTCCAGTGCCCTGACCAATTGACCCCTCAGGTTATAGATCTTCAGATTCACATCCGCCTTGCGGGAAAGCTCATAACGGATCACGGCAATGGCGGAAAAAGGATTGGGC
>JAUYAR010000063.1 GCA_030693415.1 Candidatus Cloacimonadaceae bacterium
GGCAGACAAAATCTACTCCCTGCTGAACGTCAAAGTCTTCAAAAATCAAATCATCTCTAAACACAGAGTTTAGTGCCTAACTGAAAAATGACTGTCATATATACCAATAACTTAGTCCCTAAAATGCGAAACTTGGGTTAAAAAACTATAACCCAAACGCTCTCGCCGCCCTCACTTTGAAAAAGCGTCTCGCAGAGGGAGCCAGTTCCAACTCCAGAAGCGGACCCGCATGTTCGATGAAGAGGAAACTGCCGGCGGGATTCTCATCCGATCCCACATTAAACGCATCCACGGCAAAGGGATAGTCCCACTGCACACGGATCATATTTCCCGCGGTTTTGAATATCCTGAGATTCCGCACATCCGGCAGGACGAGATTTGCCGAGAGCAGAAAATCCCGGATGCGGGTGACCAATTCCGCCTTCGTGCTTGGTAAGGCGGCATCGATCAATTCCCGCAGAGCATAGGAAAAGACGAAACAGCGCTGCCCAAAAACGCCGATGCTTTGCACCGCCACGACGCCATAGTTGTCCTCCACAAAAGCGGAAATGCCGTTTTGATTGGGAGTATAGATGTCGATGAAGGAGTTCACTGTCTGAGCCGAGCCGGTGAAAGCAATCCCCAAGGTGTGCCATCCCGTTTCTCCGCTTAGGTTTGAGATCACATTGGTAGTTCCGTCATTTGCGCTGGTTAGTCCCAATAGCGGCCACATGATTTGGTATCCATCCAAGCCGGGTTCCACTTGTGGGAAATATGCCAGGAGATCCCATCCGATCATGTCTCCGCCTTCGATATAGACTCTGCCGCCGCTTTCCAGATATTCTCTCAAAGCGTCGAAATTCTCGTTGCTTGCAAAGCGATAGATGTTGCTGCCAGCCACTCCGAAACTCAAAAACACCGCGCTAAAAGTATAAAACGAGCTTGGAAAGAGCGTTCCGAGGGTGACCTGATGTCCGAGGGCGAGCAAGCTTGTGCGAAGATAGCTTCCGCTCATGTTGCGTCCTCCGGAAACCCCTTCCCAGACAAGAATCCCGCCGGCATTGATCAACATCTGGAAATTGCTGCTCGCGCCAAAGACGATGGGCAGATTAGCGCTGATATTCAAGGTAAAAGTCACGTATTTCGATGTCGCCGTGGGAGAAGCAACCACGAGGAAGGCGTTGTTGAGCTGGATGAATGAATCCTGAGATACCGATCCGCTAACAGTGTTTTGCAGGATCGTGACCATCGGATCGGTGCTTGAAAGCGTGTAGGTGACGTTGCCTGAGCTCGCGCCATAAGAATAGTTGCGCAAAAGCAGATTTAGCGAAAACTGCTCCCCCGCCTCGATGGCTTTGTTTCCGTTTTGATCGCTGGGCGCGCGCACTTGGAGCAGCGCCAGTTTGAGTTCCTGATCTGGCACCGGATTCGTTTCCGAAAGCGCGCGCCAGGCATTGAGCTTTCCCTGTCCGAGGGTGTTTTCCTTGCCGGGATTGAGGTTGTCGATAAAATCGCAGGTTGCGACGAGTTGATTCACCACCTGAGCGTTTGTCCAAGCAGGATTGTAGGATCTGATCAAAGCCGCCAACGATGAAGCAATCGGGCTGGCATAGGAAGTGGCGTTGCTGACCAAGGTGTATCCAGTTCCGCCGCTGATCGAACCAACCGCTTCCGTGGGAGCTGAAACACTGATGAACGCTCCAAAACTTGAAGTGGAGACCTTGATTCCGTTATTGAGCAACGCCGCCACCGCCACCACGTTTTGATAGGCGGCTGGATAGATCGGCACGCTGTTGTTGCTGTTTCCACCCGCGGCTACAATCACGCTGCCAAGCGACGATGCGTAATTCACCGCATCTTGGTTCGCTTGTGAAAAACCCGTTCCACCCCAGGAACAATTGATCACGCCGGCGCCTTTTCCCGCGGCATAGATGATGGCGTCATAACCTCTGTAGATGGAATTTGGCACCCCCGCGTAGGTGCAGGATACCGGCATCAGTTTCACGTTCCAGGCAAGGCTGGCGCCCCCGATAGAGTTATTTGTGCGGGAATTGGCGATGCCGGATACAAGGGTTCCGTGTCCTCCGGTTTCAAAAGGATCGTTGCCTTCCGCGAAAGTTCCGTCCAAAACGAAGTCCCAGCCGATCAGATCATCGATCTTGCCATTTCCGTCATTGTCGATTCCGTTCAAATCCCCCGGATCCATCACCCAGGCGCTGCCGTTGTGAAAGATCGTCCAACCGTTGCCATTGGCGTCTTCGCCGAGGTTGTGCCATATATTTTGCACGATATCCGGATGCTTCCACATCAAGCCGGTATCCACTACTGCCAGGATCACCGGTTGAATGCCGTTTTCTCCTTTGTGGATCGTCCATGCCGCCTCTGCCTGGAGTGCGTTGAAATATAGCGAGGAAGCATAGTTTGCATCATTCGGAGCGTCAAAAACCTCGTCGATGTAGATCGGCTCGGCATAAATGACGTTTGCATCCCTCAAAAGGGAGTTGCAAATGCCTATGGGATCATATTTTACATCGAAACTGAGCTCCAGGATGAGGGAAAGATCGATGGGGCTGGATTTTCCCGGATCAGTCTGGAATCGGGGTTTGACTTCACGGATATTCAAAGCCTGAAACTTCTCGCTCAGAGAGGAAATGCCGATTTTCCCAATGCCAAGCTGCATCAGGGATTTGGCGTCCGGTTTGAGCTTGATCACCGCTTTGCCAGGCTCAATTTTTTGATCGCTTAGCCCGGCGATCAGTGGAGCAAGTAAGAGCAAAAAAGTTATAATTACAATGCCTGTTTTCATGATGACTCCTTGATACTATATGATTTCGCTGATGTATTCACGCAGCCCGCGCATACCGATTAAGCGATCGGATTTGTAGCGGGGGATCACGTGCAGATGATAATGGAAGACGCTTTGCCCGGCGTGGCTGCCGCAATTCGTGCCCAGATTATAGCCATCCGGAGCGTATCTTTCTGCCAGCCAGTCCTTTACTTTGACGAGGAGATCCTGTATATCCGGCGCTTCCTCGCGTTGCATTGAAAAGACATCCTCAAAATGACGCTTGGAGATGATCAAAACATGCCCCTTCGAAACCGGACGCTGGTCTGGTATGGCAAAAAAACTCCCGTTTTCCGCGATGTATGATGAACTTGGTATCCGGCAAAAGACGCAATTCATAATTTCCTCGTGTGAATACAAAGTAAGAAATTGTGGCGCTGAAGTCAAGCATAATGTTTTGGCTTAGGTGGAAATGTGGAAGGGTGTGCCCATAGCGCAGCATGCCACTGCTGCGGAGGATATGAGACGTGGTATGAGAGATGTGAGACGTAAGATGTGAGATGAAGAAAGTGCCGTCCTACGGCCTTGCCACGGTAGAGCCTTATTTCATCTCTCTTTTAGAGTGAATGGATGAGCAGGTGAGCTTCTCTCACCTTTCCACATCCGCAGCATCGGCATGCTGCGCTACATTCTCCTTAGCATTACGGAGTCAATACGGACTTAGTCCGTAATGAGTCCGTATTGACTCCGTAATGCTAAGGGGGAACCGGAATTTTTAGGTGCAAGACCGGGATATTCATAGACAATTGTCCGGCTATGTGGATAAGCCGCGGTCGGCGTTGAGGACGAAATCGTAGAAGATCTGTTGTTCGGGAGTGAGTTCGCCGAGTTCCTTGACCGCTTCAAGCGCTTGGGAAGTGTTCAAGCCGCTGCGGTAAAAAAGGTTATAGACTGTTTTGATGGCTGCGACACGTTCGTTGGAAAAGCCCTTTCTCACCAAGCCGACGCTGTTTAGTCCCACGGTTTTATAGGGATTTCCTTGTCCGCGGGTGTATGGAGCAATGTCTTTTTTGATCGCCGAAGCTCCGCCGACAAAAGCGTGCGTTCCGATATGAACAAATTGGTGAATCGCGGTCGCGCCACCGATGATGGCATAGTCGCCGATGTGCAAATGACCCGCCATCTGGACGGTGTTTGCGATCACGCAGTGGGATCCTATCTGGCAATTATGTGCGACGTGGACGTAAGCCATAAACAGATTGCTGTCGCCGATGACGGTATCTTCGCCCATCTGGTTGCTGCGGTTGATGGTCACAAATTCGCGGATGGTATTATTGTCCCCGATACGCAGCCGGGTAGGCTCTCCGGCATATTTCAAATCCTGGGGATCGGTGCCGATCACAGCATAGGAAAAGATGCGGTTGCCATCTCCGATAGCCGCATCTCCATCGATGATGACGTGGGGGTATAGGCGGTTGTCCCTGCCGAGCTTTGCCTTGCTCCCGATCACGCAATACGCTCCGATCTCGCAGTTTTCGCCGATGACGGCTCCCTCCTGGATAATGGCGGTGGGATGGATGACGCTCATTTATTCTTCTCCGTGATCATTGCCATAAAATCTCCTTCCGCGACCTTTTCGTTGCCGACGTAGGCATCGCCGTGCATCTTGGAGAGCGAACGTTTCAGGGAAATGACCTTCAATTCATAGCGAAGGGTGTCTCCGGGGAGCACCGGTTTGCGGAATTTGACGTTGTCTATGGAGGCAAAATAGGCTACGTAGTCCTGAGGGTTTTCCAATTGATTGAGGAGCATGATTCCGCCGGCTTGTGCCATGCCTTCGACGATCAGAACACCCGGCATGATCGGATGTCCGGGAAAATGTCCTTCAAAAAAAGGTTCGTTGATGGTCACGTTTTTGATCCCCGTGATCGATTCACCGGGGACGAAATCTATGATCTTATCCACCAATAGGAATGGGTAGCGGTGGGGGATGATGCGCATGATGGCGTTGATATCAAAAACGACGTCCTTGCTTTTTTGTTTCTGATAGATCTTTTGCAGCTCTCTTTTCTTTTGTATCTGACGCAGCTTGCGCACGAACTCGACGTTTGTCTTGTGTCCGCTGCGCGCGGCGAGGATGTGCCCTTTGATCGGCATGCCCAAAAGCGCGATGTCGCCAAGCAGATCGACCACTTTGTGACGAACGAACTCGTTATGATAGCGCAGTTTGTTGTTATTGAGGATGCCTTCATCGGAGACCGCGACCGGTTCATGGTATTCGAACACCTCCTGCAGGTGTTTGAGCTCCGCTTCGCTCATGTTTGGTTCTGCGATCACGAGCGCGTTGTCCAAAGAGCCGCCTTTGATCAAGCCCTTTTCTTTCAGATAAAGGATTTCGTTGATAAAGCAAAAAGTGCGCGCGCCGGCAAATTCCTTTTCATAGAAGGCCAGACTCGGCAGCCAAGTATATTGCGTGCCGAGATACGGATGTTTGTAATCGATCATGAAAGTGACTTTCAGTTCGTTGGAGGGAACGATCACGATATCGACGTTTTCCTCCGGAGCGGAAAAGCTGATCGGGGAATCCAGCTCAAAGAAGATCCGCTCGGAGTTTTGAGGTTGGGCACCCGCTTGTCGAAGCAGATTGAGAAAAACGAAAGCTGAGCCATCCGCCACCGGGGTTTCTGGTCCGTCGATCTCAATGCGGATGTTGTCGATATTGAGACCTTTGATGGCGGAGAGGACGTGTTCGATCGTGCCGACCGTGGCGTCCCTGATACCGATGGTCGTGCCGCGGGAAATATCCACCACGTGATCGATATCCGCGGGAATTTCAGGTTTTCCCGGCAGATCGACGCGGATGAAGACGATGCCTTCTTCCTGCCCCGCCGGTTTGAAACAAATAGTGCTGATTTCCCCGGTGTGCAGACCGATCCCCGTGTAGGAAACCGGAGAGCAGATAGTGTGTTTATATTCTGTCATACTCACGCCTTATGTATTTGATTTGTTGTGCTTTAGATAGAACCGGTAGATGTCCGGTAGGTTTTTTTGGCTGGCGAGGATGCGTTTCATTGTGATTGCCTCAAGCGCCGGAGAGCCAAAGTACTTACTGTCCGCGGGGATTTCATGAGTGATTCCGGACTGAGCGCCAACCATCGCTCTGTCGCCAATCTTGAGGTGTCCCGCGACTCCCACCTGTCCCGCGAGATAGACATAGTCGCCCAATTTCGTGCTGCCGGCAAGACCTACCTGAGCGCAAAGCATGCAATGCCTTCCGATCACACAATTGTGTGCGATGTGGACCATGTTGTCCAATTTGGTGCCCTCTCCGATGATGGTGGAGCCGAGGGTGGCGCGGTCAACGCAACTATTGGCACCGATCTCGACACGGTCGCCGATCACGACGTTTCCGATCTGCGGTATCTTTTGCTGGATGCCTTCCATTAACAGAAAGCCAAATCCGTCGGCACCGATCACTGCGCCGCTGTGGATGATGACTTCGCTGCCGATGACGCTGTCCTCATAGATCGTGACGTTTGGATATAGCAGGCAATTTTCACCGAGGACGCTGCCATCTGAAATAATGCAGTTCGCGCTGATGCGGCATCCGTCTCCGATCACGCAATCCTTGCCGATCACGCAGTTTTCTCCGATGCTGACAGGAGATCCGATCTTTGCTGCGGGATCGATCACTGCGGAGGATTTGATCTCGTGTTGGATCTGAGTGGAGCAGATGCGCAGCCAGTAGCTGACCAGCTTGAGCAGCGTGAAATATGGTTTGTCGGTGATCAGTATATGCCGCCCTGGGAGTCTTTTCGCTCCTTCGGCGGTAGTGATGATTAGCCCTGCGAGTGAGGCGGACACGGCATCAAAATACTTTTCCTGTTCCCAGAAAATAATGCTGCTTGCCGTCGCATCAGCAGGTTCGGAGACGCTGTCCAAAACGATATCCGGAGAGCCCGAAACATCGGCTGATGTGATTTGTCTGACGCGCTCAAGGCTCAGACTTTGCTTGAATTGCTTCATGGTTTGCCGGGAGCACCGAAATCGAAGGGGTCTTTGGGTTTGGTGGTGTTTGGCTGGGTCTGGTTCTGCTGGTTCGTCTTGTCTGCGGCGGGAGCAATGGTGTCTTTGTTCAGGACTTGCAGCACCTGTTCGGTGATGTCCGTCTGGGGCGCGGCATAGAGGATCACGCCATAGCTGACATCAAAGACCATCGTATATTTCTCGTCATCGGCGATCTTTTTGATGATCGTGTGGATCTTGAGGGTGAGGGGGTCGATGAGCTCGCCGTATCGTTTGTCCGCTTTGCCGCCTTCGCCGAAATATTCTTCCAGCATGCGTCCGGCTTCCGCTTTTTTGGTTTCAATTCTCGCCTGGGCTTCGCGTTTCGCCGCCTCATTCTTGGTGAGTTTGTCGATCTCGAAATCGCGTTCCATCAGCTTGATCTGTTCGTCAAGTTGGCGCACCTGGGTCATCCAGTTTTGCTTATCCAGATTGAAAAGCCGGGCGATTTCCGACGCTTCATTGCTTTCGACCAAAATGCGGTCGGTGTTGACATAACCCAGTTTCACTGCTTGGGCGAATCCAAAGGACAGCGCGCAAACTGCGATCAAGAGCGCCAGTATGAGTTTTTTCATTTACTTTCTCCTGTAGAGTGATTTATGTTTCGATCTTAAATATGGGATCGAGCACCTTGACGGCACGTACGTCATCCACACGGCGAACCGGTGTGGTGAGAGGCGCCTCATGTAATAATTCCGGGTTTTCCCTGATTTCCTGCGCGATTTCTATCATCGCGGCGGCAAAGGCATCGATGGACTGCTTGCTTTCGGTCTCGGTGGGTTCAATCATCATCGCTTCTGGAACGATCAGCGGGAAATAGATCGTGGGGGCATGGAAACCTTTGTCAAGCAGACGCTTGGCGATATCCAAGGTGTTCACGCCATATTCCTTTTTCTGCCAGGAGGAATCCGCGACAAATTCGTGCATGCAATATTCATTGTAGGTGACGTGATAATCCGCTTCGATCAGCTTCATTAGATAATTAGCGTTGATGACGGCGTTTTCGGAGACCTTGCGCAAACCCTCGGCGCCGAGCATCTTGATATAGAAAAACGCCCTCAGCATGACGGCAAAATTGCCGTAGAAAGTGTGCACTTTGCCGATGGAAGTGGCTTGGTGTCCATAATCGAAGAAATAGCCATTTTCGTTTTTGGCGATCATCGGGACAGGTAGGTAGGGCAGAAGCTTTTCCACCACTCCGACAGGTCCGCAACCGGGTCCGCCGCCGCCGTGAGGTGTCGCAAAGGTCTTGTGCAGATTGAAGTGCAGGACATCGAAACCGATCTTGCCGGGTTTGACGATGCCCATCAGAGCGTTCAGATTTGCGCCGTCCATATAGATCAGACCGTCCACGCCGTGAATGAGTTTCGAGATCTCCTCGATCTGGGCTTCAAATAGCCCAAGCGTGTTTGGGTTGGTGAGCATGAATCCCGCGGTGTTCTCATCCACGATCTCTCTTAAGCGATCGATGTCGCAGCGTCCTTCAGCATTGGATTTCAATTCGACAACGTCAAACCCGACCAACGAGCAGGTGGCGGGATTGGTGCCGTGGGCGCTGTCCGGAATGATGATCTTGGTCTTGTGATGATTGCCCTTGGCTTTGTGATAGGCAGCGATGATCTTCAGTCCCGCAAATTCGCCCTGCGCACCGGCTACGGGTTGCAAAGTGACGCCTGCCATACCGGATATCTCAGCCAAGTCGTCTTGAAGCTCGTATAGCAGCTCCAGAGAGCCCTGCAGAGTGATCTCCGGTTGATAGGGATGCAGGTTGTTGAAACAAGAATGGCGCACCAGAGTTTCATGCACTTTGGGGTTATATTTCATCGTGCAGCTTCCCAATGGATAAAGACCCTTTTCGATGAAGTGATTCTTGTGGGAAAGCGCGATGTAGTGTCGCATCACGTCGAGCTCGCTCACTTCGGGAAGACGGGCGTCTTTTTCGCGCATCATTTCCGATGGAAAGATGGACGAGAGCGGAGTGTCGATCTCGCGATTTGGCAGCGTGCAACCGCGCCTGCCGGGAGAGCTTAATTCAAATATCGTTTCAGACATGGCAGACCTCCTTCATGGCACCGATCAGTTCGTCAATCTCGGCTTTGCTCTTCTTTTCCGTGACCGCGATCATCAGTTGATTCTCATGTCCGAAACGGGACATGTCCACGCCGGGAAAGATGCCTCGCGGCAGCATGGAGTCGATGATCTTTGCCGCGGGGATGGGGGTCTGGAGGACAAATTCCTTGAAGAACGGCGTGTCCGGATAGGCGAGCCGGCAGCCGGGGCATTTGGCAAGTTCCGTAGCCAGATAATGCGCTTTCTGAGCAGACTGCGTGGCGACTTCCTTGAGCCCCTCTCTGCCGATCAAAGCGAGATAAACCGTCGCCGCGAGAGTGCAGAGGGATTGATTGGAACAGATGTTTGAGGTGGCTTTGTCTCTGCGGATATGCTGTTCGCGAGCCTGGAGCGTCAAAGCGTAGGCGCGTTTTCCTTCTGCGTCGAGTGTGCCGCCGACGATGCGTCCCGGCATCAATCTTGCCATATCGAGCTTGGTGGCAAAAAACCCGAAGAGAGGACCGCCCATGTACATGCTGTTTCCAAGTGCCTGACCTTCGCCCACGACGATATCCGCACCCAGTTCTCCAGGGGATTTGAGGATTGCCAGCGCGATGGGATCGCAAGCCGCGATGAAAAGTGCCTTGGGTTGGGCATGGATAATCTTTTCAAGTGCGTGCATAGGCTCCAGGTTACCAAAGAAATTCGGGCTCTGAATCACGACGCTGCCGATGCTGTCGTCCATCATCATCGCCAAAGCTTCGACGTCCATGATCCCGTTTTTTGCTGGAGCGGTGAGCAGTTCGACGCCGATGCCTTCGGTATAAATCTTGATTACTTTGACGTATTCCGGATGCAGAGTAGCGGGCAGAATCGCTTTCATAAGACGGTTTTTACGCACCGCCATCAAGATCGCTTCGGCGATTGCGGAGGCGCCGTCATACATCGAGGCGTTTGCGATTCCCATTCCCGTGAGCTCGCAAATCATTGTCTGATATTCATATATGAACTGCAAGGTGCCTTGGCTGACCTCAGCTTGATAGGGGGTGTAAGCAGTGAAGAATTCCGGTCTGGAAACGATGCTGTCCACCGCGGCAGGGATGAAGTGGTCATAGACACCGGCGCCGAGGAAGGAATTGGTGTTTTGAACGCATACATTGCGGCAGGTTTTGCCCTGTATCAAACGCGTTATCTCCAATTCAGACATCGGTTTGGGTAGCTTGAGCGGTTCCTTCAGGCGCAGGGTTTCCGGGATGGCTTTGATCAGCTCATCAAAAGAGCCCACTCCGATCCGGGATAGCATCTCATGCCTTTCTGCGTCTGTGTTTGAGATATAAGGCATTATCACTCCTCTGATATTTTGCGATATCAAGAAATATTTTTTTCCCAATTTTAAAAATCCCTGTATTTATGTCAATTGATTATTTGAAGAACCGGCGACCGAAACCACCGCTCTCAAGCGAATGCACCTTTCAAGATGCCGTTCAGACCATCTCGATCGCTTTTTTGGGACATTTGCCGACGCAGATTTCGCAGCCAATACACAAAGCGGAATCGATCTTGTGAAGCTGTTTCACTTCGCCGGTGATGGCTTGCACGGGGCAGTTTTTGGCGCAGATGGTGCAGCCGATGCAAAGGTCGTCGATGATTTGCGCTTTCTTACGGGTTCCTGCCAATAGATCGAGGATCGCCTTGGTGGGGCAAACCGTTGCGCAGAGTCCGCAATTGATGCACTTTTCATAGTCGATGGCGGCGAGGTTGTTGGTCACAGTAATCGCCTGAACCGGGCATTTTCTGCCGCAAATTCCGCAACCGATGCAGGGATGGGTGCTGCCGCAGACCTGTTTAGCTTCCGGTCCTTTCGCTTTGGATGAGCATTTGATATAGACGTTGCGATTAATGGCTACGAGATCGATGAGTTTGCGCGGACAGGCTTTGACGCAGGCGCCGCAGGCAGTGCATTTGATCATGTCGATGCATCTCATGCCATGCTCATCAATGGAGATGGCATCGAAGAGACAGGACTTTTTACAGTCGTTGTAGCCGATGCAGCCCCAAGAGCAGGTGTTTGGTCCGTCTGCGATATTGACTGCGGATTTGCAGCTTTCGATGCCCTGATAGGCATATTTCCAATTCGTGTTGTTGTATCCGCCGCTGCTGCAATGGATAACGGCAATCTTTTGCTGCATAGCTCCGGCAGTTTGACCCATGATCCTGGCAATGAGAGCGACTACCGCAGCTCCGCCGGGAGCGCATTTGGCGATGTTTTCTCCACCGTGAACGATGGCATCCGCATAGCCGGCACAACCGGGCATTCCGCAGGCACCGCAATTGGCGCCGGGCAGCGCTCCGGAGATCTCTTCCACCCGCGGATCGATCTGCACTTCAAAGACCTTGGAGGCGATGGCGAGGATCAACCCAAAGAGCAATCCAAGCCCGCCGATGATCAGCATCGGAAGCGAGATCACAGCACCGATGGATGCGCCGAGTGTAATTAAAATCATATTCATCCACCCTCTCCTTTAGATCTTGAAGCCCATGAAACCATAGAACGCGAGAGCCATGATACCGGCGAGGATGAGTCCGATCGGCATGCCGCGCATGCTTTTGGGCATATCCACGAGTTCGAGGCGCTCTCTCATTCCTGCCATAGCCAGCAGGACGATCGTGAATCCGACTCCGCTGAAGAAACCGTTCAACACGGAATCGAGGAAATTATAGGGTATTTCTCCGCCGGAGCGCATCGCTTTGGTATTGAGGATAGCGACGCCAAGCACGGCGCAATTGGTTGTAATCAAAGGCAGATAGACGCCGAGGGATTTGTAAAGTGCGGGGGCGTTCTTTTGGATCACCATTTCCACAAACTGCACCAGCGCGGCGATTGTGAGGATGAAAGCGATGGTTTGCAGATACATGAGGTCATATCTGATCAGCAGATATTTATTGATCAGGAAGGTGATTGCGGCTGCCAAAGTCATCACAAAGATCACCGCCATGCCCATTCCAAAGGCGGAATCGAGCCTTTTGGAAACTCCCAGATAGGGGCATAAACCCAGGAATCTGGAGAGCACAAAGTTCTGGATAAAGATGGCGGTCATCGCCATCACGAAGATTTCACCGAAGTAACCCATGTTTACTTCCTCTCCTTGATCATATTCATCAGAGCCATCAAAAAGCCCAGGGTGATAAACGCTCCGGGTGCCAAGATCGCCACCAGCATTGGATCAAAACTGTCTGGCATCACTCGCATCTGGAGCAAAGTGCCGTTTCCGAGCAATTCGCGGATTGCGCCGACAACGATCAGGGACAGCGTGAAACCGAAGCCCATGCCGATCCCATCCGCGAGCGAACTGATCATGTTGTTCTTGCTCGCAAAAGCTTCGGCTCTGCCCAGAATGATGCAATTGACCACGATCAGCGGAATGAAGAGTCCCAGGCTCTTGTGCAGAGCGGGAACGTAGGCAGCCATGACCATATCCACGATCGAGACGAAAGATGCGATCACGACTATATAGACGGGGATGCGGATTTTGCTGGGAGTGATGTCTTTGATCAGGGAGATGATGAAATTGGAACAGATTAGCACGAAGGTCGCCGCCATGCCCATTCCGATGGCGTTATTGACGGAAGTCGTGACCGCGAGAGTGGGGCAGATGCCCAAAACGAGCACGAAGATGGGATTGTCCTTGACGATTCCTTTGGTCAGTTCGCCGATGAATTTCATAGCTGCTCTCCCTGCCGGTTCTCGATATCGGCTACTATCCGGGCGATCTGTTTTTTCAGCGAGTTTGAGATCGCGCGGGCGGTGATCGTAGCTCCGGTCAGCGATTTGATCTTTTTGCCGCCGTCTTTGTCCACCGCGAGTTCATTCGCGCCGAGTCCCTTATATTGTTCCGTAAAGCTTATAGCGGTGCAGTTTGCTCCGAGTCCTGGTGTTTCCGCCTGGTCGATCACGGTGATGTTGATGATTTTATAGTTCTTGTCCATGCCCGCCATGGTGAGGATTTTGCTGCTGTATCCGGTTTCGGCGGCGATAAAGGTGTAGCCCTGAATCTCCTTCGTTCCTTTTAGATAGGCGACGAAATAGGAGAATGGCTTGTCTCCTTCCACAAATATTTCCTCGAAGTCGGAATCCGGAATGAGCTTATTGCGGGCGTCGATTTCTTCTTGCAGCTTGCGTGCTTTCACTACCGGAGCGGTCAAAGAATTGATATAGGCAAGGATCCCGCTGGCGACGGCGCAAAAGATGAGCAGGATCAAGCCAAGCTTCAGATAATACTTCATTTTTTCAGCCTCCCAAACGCTTTCGGCATGGTCATTTTATCGATCAGGGGAGTCATCACGTTCATGAAGAGAATGGAATAAGACACGCCTTCAGGATAACCGCCCACCAGTCGGATCACCACGGTGAGCAAGCCGCAGCCGATGGCATAGATGATGCGTCCGTTTTTGGAGAGCGGGCTGGTGGTATAATCCGTTGCCATGAAGAAGGCGCCCAGCATCAAACCGCCGGCGAAGATGTGGAAGAACGGCATTGACAGCGAATAGCCGGAGCCTTTGATCCCGCCAAAGAGGAAGGATAGGACAAAAACCGTGGCGATATAGAAAAACGGGATGCGCCATTCGATGATGTTTTTCCATAATAGATAAGCTGCGCCCAGAAGCAGTGCGAAGACCGAAACCTCGCCGATGCAGCCACCGATATTCCCCCAAAAGAGGGTCTTCAGCGTTCCCATGTCCAAAAGCGAATTCATGATCTTGTTGCTGATGTCGATGTTGATGCCCGCTTCGGAAGTGAGCGAATTGACGAAAGTGCTGTCCCGCAGGGTCTGCGCCACTTTCAACGGTGTGGCGGAGGTCACGAGGTCATACGCTTTTGGAGCGATGCCTTGCAGGTTTTCGTGGATCATGTTGAGGTTCGTGATGCCGTTGATGGAACCAAGCTTGGTTTTCACCCAGCCACCGGTCATCAAGGTCGGCCACGAAGCTAATAGAAAAGCCCTGCCCAAAAGAGCGGGGTTGACTGGATTGTTGCCGAGTCCGCCGAAAACTTGCTTGCCGACTGCGATGGCGAAAACAGCACCCATGACGGGCAGCCACCACGGCGCGCCGGCATGAATGTTATAGCTGAGCAGCATTCCGGTCAAAAAAGCACTGCCATCGGCAACGGCGATCGGAACTTTGCGAAGTTTCTGGATCAAAGCTTCAGTAATCACCGCGGCGGCGGCTCCCAAAAGAGTGAGATAAAGCGCTCTGAAACCCCAGTAATAGACAGAAGCTATCAGCGCTGGGATCAATGCGATGACGACACTCCACATCACGTTTGGAATAGTGGTTTTGTCGTGCAAGTGGGGCGCTGGTGATACAATCAATTTATCTTTCATCGTTCATTCATCCTTCACTTTTTGGCACGCTGGAGCTCGGTATAACGAACCTTTCCGGTATCGATCCATTGCACCAGACGAATCTGCGCGGGGCAGACGTAAGCACAGCTTCCGCATTTCATGCAATCGTTCAGACCGGCATCGACAGCCATATCCAGGTTTTTGTATTTGACCGCGGCGGCGATCACACTGGGCAGCAGGTTCATCGGACAGACGTCCACGCAGCGGGCGCAGTGAAGACAGTTTTTTTCTTCTAACAGTCTGGCTTCGACGTCGTTCATCAGGACGAGTCCAGAGCTGCCTTTGGACATCGGGGCAGCCAGATCCGGCAATGCGAAACCCATCATCGGACCACCGGAGATCACTTTGCCGATGGGAGAGGTCGTACCACCGCAGAAATCCACCAATACGGTGTAGGGAGTTCCGATGCGGGCGCAGAGGTTTCTGGGGTTTTTCACGATCGAACCGGTGACGGTTATGATGCGTTCCACCAATGGTTTGCGAAAGCGGATGGCTTCATAGACGACGGCGGCGGTGCCTACGTTTTGCACCACCACGCCGATCGCCATCGGCAATCCGCCGCTGGGAACTTTGCGTCTGGTGGCGGCATAGATGAGCTGTTTTTCGGCACCCTGGGGATAGCGGAGTTTCAAGCCCACGACGCTGAGGCTATCTTCTTTTGCCAGAAGCTTTTCCATCAGGGCGATGGCATCGGGTTTGTTTGCTTCGATGCCGATGATGCCGGTCTTGGCATTCACGATTTTTATGATCAGTTTCAAACCTTTGATGATCTCTTCGGCGTGTTCCATCATCAGACGATAGTCCGAGGTCAGATAGGGCTCGCATTCCACGCCGTTCAATATGACCGTGTCGATCGGTTTATCCGGTGGGGGAGAGAGCTTTACATAAGTGGGGAAACCGGCTCCGCCCATACCGCAGATTCCCGCTGCGGCGACGCGTTCCTTCATCTCGGATACTGGAAGAGCGGCATAATTTTCGTCGTCGATGAGTTCTATCCATTCATCGAGTCCGTCGCCGGTGATTTCGATGGCGGTTTGTTTTCCTCCGCAGGGGTGTGGGAAAATATCAATTTTGGTGACCTTACCACTGATACTGGCGTGTTGGGGGATGGAAATGAATCCTGATGCCTCGGCGATCACCTGCCCGGTTAAAACTGCGTCGCCCACCTTCACCACAGGCGTGGAAGGTGATCCGATGTGTTGGGAAATGGGAATCACGACGCGGTCCGGCAACGGCAGGTTTTCAATTTTGGCTGAGGCGGAAAGGTGCTTATGATCATGTGGATGCACTCCCCCCGGAAATGTTCTCAACCTCATTGACACTCCCTTTGGCTCGCGTTTCGGCAAGCCGTAATTTATTTTTTTGCCACGATTTGAAAACCTGCATAAAAGGCAAGTTTTTTTTACACGTATCCCATTCTTCCCCCTTTGCATTACGGAATCAATACGGACTCATTACGGACTAAGTCCGTATTGACTCCGTAATGCTCACGGGGAAGGACGACAAAACTGCGCAGAATCCACACTTTAGGCTACCACAGATCTCCGTCACCATTGGATTGGAACACTTTCTTGGCGATTGGCACATTTATTGCAGGTAGTTTATCGGGACTATGTCCAAATAAGCAGTGGAGCACGAATGAAGCAAGAGCGCTTTGAAGCATTCCTGAAAGCCAATGAAAAGAGGATCTACCATTATCTTCTGACGCTTTTGGGCAACGACAACGACGCCAAGGACATCGTTCAGATGGTGTTCATTGCCTACTACGAACACATCGACAGGGTGGAAGAACCCACCGCGCTTTCATATCTATACAGGATCGCTTATAACAAAAGCATGACCTTTTTGAAGCAAAGAAACCGCTATGTATTTCTTGATCCCCGCGCTTTCGAACAGCTTCCCGACACCGGAAATCCCGCTCCCGAAAAGGACTGGTCCTTTTTGCACAAAGCTATCCGCGACTTGCCGTCACGGCTTGGCAGCGTGATCATGATGCAATACTTTGAGGAGCTAAGCTACAAGCAAATTGCGGAGCAGCTTGGCATCAGCGTCAAAGCGGTGGAATCGCTATTGGTGAGGGCAAAAAAAATTCTCAGGAAAAAAATGATGAAGGAAGAAACAACAAATGGAGTATAGATTAACGAAAACAAATAAACGCGGGCTGCAATACGTTGCCCGATCGAGGAAACAATGAGATGCCACACAGCGAAGCGCCAGATCGACCTGCAAGCAAAGACCGGGCTTGAACCTGCCCAGTCCGGCGAGCTGCGTCTGCATCTTGAATCCTGTTTCCGATGCCGCGTCTATTTTGAGCAGGCACAAAAGCTGCAGCGACTGCTCAGTCCATCTTCACCCCCCGAGTTTCCCACTTGGCTGCATGAAAACATCATGCACCAGGTGCGCATGCATGAACCCCAAAGAGTCATTCTCCGCCGCCGCATGAAATTGCAAAACATACCCGCCACGCTGGCGATCATCCTCAGTATCTATATCGGCTCACTGTTGGGGGTCAATGCTTTTAAAGCTGAAACTCCACCCGTAGCCGAAGTTTCAGTCTATCAGGATGATAGCTTTGAGGTGGCAAGTTTTGGCGAGAGCACGATCTTTGAATTAAGAAACGGCAACGGAGCTGAACGTGAATAAGCGTTGGCTGATCATCTTGCTGCTGATTTCCGCGTCTTTCAATCTGGCGGTGCTGGGGAGCTACATCTATTTTCGCAGCATTCGTCCTTGCCCGATGGATATGCGTGGTCCCCATCCCGGTCATCCTGCTCCTGAGTTTCACAGGGGGGAAGGACACTGGAGATTTATGGGTGACGACAGCATCAAAGTCCTGCGGGAAGAATTCGGCTGCACCAAAAAGCAATTGATGGACGAACTCGCTAAAGATCCCATCAACACAGAGGATATTAACCGCATCATCGAAACTTCCCTCGCCGCGCAGATCAGACTGGAGCGCGAAATGGGAAAGAGATTGATCAAAATGAGAAATGAAATGAGCGCTGAAGAAGCGCAGGAATTCTTCTCCAAACGCAGAGAAGAAATGCAAAGACGCAGAAACGATCAACAAAATAAATACAGGAGAGAAAACTCATGCAAAAAGTACTGATAATCACGCTCGCACTCATGATGCTGATTGGCATCCTGAGCGCCCAGAAACCAGTGGTAAACCCCAATGCCACACCCGGTCCCAGAACCGATTCCAACCCCAACCTCAAAGACCGCCCCGCTCCCGAAATGCCGATGATGGGCATGATGGAAAAGCTGAATCTGTCCGAAGCGCAGAAAACCAGGATGGAAACCCTCCGCGCCGAACACATGAAAATGATGAACACCTCCAAAGCCGAGATCGAGAACATCAAGATCGATCTGGAAGCTGCCATCAAGACCGAAAACTATAAGAAAGCCAAAGACCTGAACAAGCAGCTCTTTGCCAAGAAACTAATGATGGCGGACGCCCGCATTGATCACATCGCTGCCATGATCAAAGACCTCAACCCCGAACAAAAAGCGATGATCAAAGAATTCCTGCCGATGATGGGACAATGTATGGACAAAAAGGACAAAAAGCCCTGCGATTGCAAAGAGATGGGACAAGACAAGAAACATAAGCAGAACAAAGACTGCTCCGGTAGCGGTAACTGCGACGAGAAAAAAGACGAACCCAAACCCATGACTCCTCCCAAAACCGACAAACAACTGAAGCATTGTAATTAAAACCCCACTCCTCAGTTAGACATAAACGAAACGCCTCGAATTGTATTTCGCGGCGTTTTTGCTTTTCAAAAGGATTTTCAGGTTGACAGATGCGCGCCCCCGCCGGAAATGGTGAAAAATGAAAGAGATGAGTTTATGAACGAACTCTCCGCCGCTTCTCAAAGGATCATTGCCGTCCTGAGCAAGGTTCCCCATGGCAAGGTCGCCAGCTATGGACAGATAGCCGCTCTGGCGGATGTCCCTCTGGGAGCGAGATCGGTGGTGCGCGTCCTGCATTCCTGTAGTGATAAATATGCGCTTCCCTGGCATCGCATCCTCCGCTCAAACGGAGAGATAGCCTTGGGCGAGGATGCAGGAAGAACCAAACAAAAGGTGATGATGCAGGAGGAGGGAGTGAAGTTCATATCGGAATTTCGGGTGGACATGACTGTAAGCGCTTGGAATCCCATGGAGGATCCGCTTACATGGACATAGAAGGAGTTTTGCATGTTTGAAACCAATGAAGTCAAAGACGCACTGAAAAGTTTTCTGATCGCACACGAAAGCGTGATCGCCGCCTGGGAGGGAGGTTCTGCCGCCACCGGAAGTGCGGATCAATATTCCGACCTGGATTTGATCATCATCACTGAAGGGATCGAAGCGGACGCAATGTTTGAGGAATTGAAATCCCTTTTGAAACGTGTTTTTGGCATCGTTCGTCAGTTTCGTATGCCGGAACCCTGTTGGCACGGGATGTCCCAGTGTTTTTATCTGCTGCGGGACACACCGGATTTTTTCTATTGTGATCTCACCATCGCGGACAAAAACACACCGGATAAATTCACCGAGCCCGACCGCCATGGCAAGGTGATCGTTTGGTTTGACCAGGGGGGAGTTTATTCCGCCTCCGAGAGTCCTGCATCGGACGTTCAACGCCGCGCCCGCCGACTCTTTCACACAGCGACCGACACCGATTTTCTCACCATAATTGAGCTCCACAAAGCCATTGCCCGTCGCCACTGGATCGACTCACTGATGAACTATATCCAGTTTATCAACCGCAACCTGGTGATCCTGCTGAACCTCAAATACCGCGTCGCCAAGGCGGATTTTGGTATCGGGCATGCCCAACGCGATTATCCGACGGAGGTTTTTGAAATGCTGGAAAAGCTCCTGCGCGTTTGCACGATCGAGGATATCAGCCAAAAAAGCTCAGCGGCAATCCAACTCTACGAAGAACTCAAGCAAGAGCTGAAACTAAAGCTCAAATAGGATCAAGACGATGGTGGACAATCAATACCGCTGTGTCTGGACCGGCAACAATCCACTGATGATCGATTATCATGATACCGAATGGGGCGCTGCCCTTCACGATGATCGCAAACTCTTTGAATTCATGGTTTTGGATAGCTTTCAAGCCGGATTGAGCTGGTCGTGCATCCTCTCCAAACGCGAGAATTTCCGCCGCGCAATGGATAACTTTGAGCCTGCGCTCATTGCCGGATATGATGAAGAAAAGATACTCTCCCTGCTCTTGGATTCCGGCATCGTTCGCAACCGGATGAAAATCAACGCCGCTATCGGCAATGCCCGGCTCTTTCTTGATCTCCAAGCCCGCCATGGCAGTTTCGATGCGTTTATATGGCAATTTACCGATGGCAGGACGATTATCAACCATTGGCAGGATATTACCCAAATCCCAGTGAGTTCGCCACAGTCCGATGCCATGAGCCTTGATCTGAAACGCTTGGGTTTCCGCTTTGTCGGGACCACCATCTGCTATGCCTTCATGCAAGCCGCGGGAATGGTCAACGACCATCTGGAAAACTGTTTTCGCTACGGCGAAGTGCAACGCTGACACTTCCTTCAACCGGCATCGATAGATTTTGTTCTTGACGGATTTCCCCCCTTCAAATCTTATGCGACCTCATGTAATTATCTAAGGAGAAAAGATGTACGCCATCGTAGAAATTAGTGGATTTCAGTTCAGGGCTGAAAAAAACGCGGTACTGCGCGTTCCCTTGCTGAATACGGCGACGCCGGGTCAAACCCTCGAGTTTGACCGTGTCCTCATGCTCCGAACCGAAGAGGACATCAAGATCGGCCAACCCGTAGTCGAAGGCGCCGCAGTTATCGCAGAAGTGATCGAACACGGTAAAGGTAAAAAAGTGATTATCTTTCACACCAAACGCAGAAAAGGCTACCGCGTGAAAAAAGGTTACCGTGAACAATATACCAATATCAAAGTTACCGATATTCGGGCTTAACCAAGAGGTGAATCATGGCACATAAAAAAGGTGTTGGAAGCAGTCGCAACGGACGGGATAGCAATCCCAAATACAGAGGCGTGAAGAAATATGGCAGCGAAGTAGTCATTGCCGGAAACATCATCGTGCGTCAAAAAGGTACCAAATTCCATCCCGGCGCCAACGTCGGCATCGGCAGAGATTTCACTCTCTTCAGCCTAATCGACGGCACCGTCAAGTTTACCACCAAGAAAGAAGGCAAGAAGTTCGTCTCCGTAATCCCCATGGAAACGGTCGAATAAGCTTTTTATTTCTCGACAATAATAAAGCGGCTTTCCTAATAGTGGGGAAGCCGCTTTTTCTATGCCGGCAAATCAGACACAAATCCCCGGCAACAAACCGGGGATCGTGTATCTGATTATGTGATAGTTGATTAGTTCAGTTTATAGGTTTTATCGCCCTTTTCAAAGAAGGCAATGATCTGCTTGGCAGCGGCGACTCCGGCATTGGTGTTTGCTTCCTCGGTCTGGGCGCCAATTTTCTTGGGAGTGCAATAGACCCGGTCGGGATAAAGCTCCATCAATTTTGGCAGGCAATCGGGTTCGACGTCCGAGACGAGGCGGAATTTCTTCTTTTCCTCGAAGGCGCGCATCAGCGCTTCCTCGTCAAAGATCTCCTTGCGGGCGGTGTTGACGATGGTGCAATTGCTTTTAACCAGGTTCAAAAGATCCCAGTTGATGGATTTTTTGGTCTCCGCATTGGCAGGGATGTGCAGAGAAATGTAGTCTCCGGTTGTAAAGATATCTGTCACTTTGGCAAGGGGTTTGACGCCGTTCTTGATCATGATTTCGTTGGTGAGATAGGGGTCATAGGCATATACTTCCATGCCGATACTCTTTGCCATTTTGGCTACGTAGCGGGCTACGAAACCGTATCCATAAAGGACGAGGGTCTTGCCGGCAAGTTCGCTGCCGGATTTGCCGTTGAATTTACCCCTTGCCATATAGATCATCATGCCGATGGCGAGCTCCGCCACGGCGTTTGAGTTCTGACCGGGGGTGTTCATAGCGATGACGTTATGGGCGGTGGCTGCTTTGAGATCGATGTTGTCATATCCGGCTCCGGCGCGAACCACGATCTTGAGCTGTTTCGCGGCACTGAAAACCGCTTCGTCAACGATGTCGCTGCGGATGATGATTGCGTCCGCGTCCGCTGCCGCGGCGTGGAAGTCACTCACATCGGTGTAGTTTTCCAAGAATACATAGGGGAACTTTGCCGTTTCAAGCTCGGCTTTGATCTTGCTAACCGCTTCGGCTGCAAAGGGTTTCTCGGTCGCTATCAGGACTTTTGGCATGCTTGCCTCCATACAATTTTTTATGATAAAACTACTTTAACAAAGGTATAAATCATGTCAATGCAAATCTTGTCTCACATTCTTCAATCATATTTGAGCCCATGGAATTACCGACGTCCCCGTCGGTTCATACGCGGCAGCTCCATCAGTGGCGACACTAGATAGCTCAGGGCGTAGCGTATGCGAAACCTCGTGAACGATGGATTCTTCGATCCGCAGCAGTGGCATGCTGCGCTACAACATAGTGCGCTGGGCTTTGCGCTTCCTATTTCATCAAGATCAATTTGCTTTGCTTTTGGATCTTTCCATCCACCGAAAAGCGCAGAAAATACACTCCCGATGCCAAGGTTCGGTTATGCTCATCACAGCCTTCCCAAGCGACGATGTGTTCGCCGCTG
>JAUYAR010000064.1 GCA_030693415.1 Candidatus Cloacimonadaceae bacterium
CCGACGTCCCCGTCGGCGATAGTAGCGATGAACTTGGCACATCTGCCAATTTCGTAAACCATCCAGAAATCTGTAGCCGATCCTGCGGACATGAACCGACGGGGACGTCGGTAATTCCATAATCTCATGGGACGTCGGTAATTCCATATACTTCCACACATTCACCGGTTATATATTTGATAAATCTCTATCACCAAACACATCAGTATATTACATTCTATACTCCAATTATTTCCAATAGCCTGTCAGTGTCATAATAAGCTAAAAAACATGGATAATAGCGATATTATGCTTTCCTAAGCTTCAAAAAATAAGTGATTTAGCTGCTTGACAAAAGCAGTGCTCTGAAAATTCTTGAAGTTTGCGGTGCCGAGACTGGTATGCAGATCACGCAGTTGTTTCAATATCACAGGGTTTGCGCATGGTGTGTGAATAATGTGTATTACATGTGGATAACTTCCAAATACGGAACGTGTTTTCAGTTGGTAAGTTAGTCACAACTATCATAATTTACAGTCAGCTACTGTGTGTTTCAAAGATGCAGGCCGCTTGTGGCACGCTCTGTGGATAAATAAATCTTTTTATAGGGATAGAGAAATGGATCAAGACATCTGGCAGAACATTTTGGACAAGCTTGAGGAGAACATCAATCCCCAAAGTTTTCGCACCTGGTTTTCGGAAACGAAACTGGTGGACATGAACGACAAGGCATTGATCATCCGGGTTCCGACGCAGTTTGCGGCAAATTATCTGAATCAAAACTACACCGAGGCATTGGGAGAGATTTCTTTTGCCCTCTACAACCGTCGCTATCAGGTGCAGTTCGTTTCCCAGCCCCATCGTCCCAGTCAGGATAAAACTGGGCTGACGGAATATGGTTCAAACCGCGTGGTGCTCAATTCCAAGCTCAATGACCGCTTCAATTTCGATCAATTCGTAGTGGGTAAAAACAACAATTTTGCAAATTCAGCGGCAAGGGCAGTGGCGGAATCTCCCGGTTATACATACAACCCGCTTTTCATCTATGGCGAGAGCGGAATGGGCAAGACGCATCTGATGCAGGCGATCGGAAACTTTGTGCTCAAAGAAGGACGCAATTGCAGCATCTATTATACTACCAGCGAGGAATTTACCAACGAAATGATCGAATCCATCCGCGGCAACAAAATGCAGAATTTCAGAAACAAGTTCCGCAAGATCGATGTGCTATTAGTGGATGACATCCATTTCCTCTCCCGCAAGGAAGGCACTCAGGAAGAGTTTTTCCACACCTTCAACGCGCTTTTTGACAACCGTAAACAGATCGTGCTGACCTCTGACCGTCCGCCAAAGGACATTCCAGATCTGGAAAAAAGACTGGTGACACGCTTTGAAAGCGGGCTGCTATGTGATCTGAAGGAACCGGATTTTGAGACCCGTGTGGCGATCCTGCGCAAAAAAGCGGAGCCGGAAAACATCCAGCTCATGGACGAAGTTTTCAATTTCATCGCCCAATCAATCTCCTCCAGCGTTCGTGCTCTGGAAGGATCACTGATCCGCATCCTCGCCTATGCTTCATACAACAAGCTTAATCCTGAGGATATCGATACCGATGTGGCGAGAACCATCCTTAGCGACATGATCAGCGAAGTCCGAAAAGACATCACGATGGACGCCATCACTCAACAGGTTTGCATCGCATACAACATCACCATTCCCCAGATTGTGGACAAAACCCGCAAACAAAACGTCTCTTTTCCGCGACAGGTGGCGATGTATCTGGCAAATCTGCTCATTCCGCAGCTTTCTCTCAAGGAGATTGCGGAATATTACAAAAGAAAAGACCACACCACCGTCCTCCATGCCAAAAAAATGATTGAAAACCAGTTTCGTGAAGACGTCAGTTTCCGTTCCCACATCGAAATGCTGATCAAGAATATCAGACACTAAGCAAGCAGATGAACCGAAAATCTTTGTCATCCAATACGATAGCTCATCTTCCAGATTTCTTTCCACAGTCGTGGAGAGTATTCTGTGCAAGGATGTGCATAAGTATGCGGCAAAAGATCCGCGATTCAAAACAGTGGATAAGCTGGCACAAAATCCTTTGTTTATCCACAATTTGTCCACAGCACCGGCACCTTTCTTACTGCTTTGAAGGCAGTGTGTTAAAAAAAAGGTTGACCGTTTATCCCCTTATACACAGTGCCTACTAATACTACTAATCTAAATAAGAACTCTTTTAGGATTATATTTATGATGATGTTCAGAAAGACCTTTGGAATCACGCTGAGCGTGATTTTGATCCTGTTTGCAACAGCTTGCACCAGGAAAACCAACCCAACCGGAAACAACTGGTCGGACGTGAGACCTTTGAGTTTCACAGACAGCACTTCTTTTGACATGGGTTTCAGCTATGCGGCTACGAAAACCGTAAGCGGAAATGAAAGCAATCTGTTAGTCGGAAACTTTGAGGGATTGCAGGCGGCGGCGGTGATGCGTTTCACCGGTTTGCCCAAGGATTTTTCCATCCCGGTGGGCTATCAGGATTCCACCTATCTGGAACTGACCCTGGTGCGCCGTTCCCCTTTGATCCGTTATCCCGTCAATCTTGACGTGTATAAACTCAATCAAGTCTGGGCGGCGGATTCCACCAATTCGATCCAGGACGCGAACATGACCTTGATTTCGACGCAGTGCTTTACGATTCCGGATACGGTTTTGGCGGCTGGGACGGAGGTTCGCATCCCGATTCCGGTCTCCGCGATTCAAAATTGGTTCAATGCCTCCGACGCGGATACCCTGGGCTGGAATCTGGTGATCAAAAGCAACGTTGGTGCCTGGGTGGAAATGCGGGCAACAGAAACGGGCAGAGGACCTTCATTGCGGTTCAAATACTTCAGCGGCACACCGGCGGCGGAGAAAGAATATAAAAACCGCGCCACGCGAGACAGCTATCGCGTCGATACGGATCTGGCGCCGCTTCTCACAGATCAATGGGTGATCCGAAATATCAGTCCCTCCCGCATCTATGTGAAGTTTTTGGACAACTTTGATCTCTATAAGGATATGAATGGAGCAGTGTTAGACGCTCTATCCCGCCAGCGGCTCACGATCAACAAGGCGGAGCTGATCTTCCACGTGAAGGAAAATCCCTATTACGGCAGTTCGGTTCAATACAGCCTGCGCGGAGATCGAGTATCAAGGGATTCGATACTCACCGCGATAGAACTAACCGATACGGATGCCGTTTCCGGAATCACGACCACAACCTTTATCCGGGGCGACAGCGTCGTCGTAAATATCACTCCACTTGTCCAGGGATACACCTCCGGAAATCAAGCCAATAAAGGCGTTATCATCCGTTCAATGCAGGAGATGCTCAATTTTGGCAAATTGGAGCTCTGGCATTTCAATGACGCACCGGCAGGCAAAAAACCCAAGCTGAGAGTCACCTACACTCCGCCATATCTATAAGCTATGAAAAAACTTCCGTTGGTTTTGCTGATCCTTGCGCTGCTGTTTTTCATGTCCTGTAAAATGGGCAAACAGAGCGGCACTCCTTTGGCGCAGGTCAACGAGGATATCCTTTCTTTGGAAGGATTCAAATCCACTTTCAGCGAAGAGGAATGGAATAAACTGAGCTCCGAGCATAAAAAGAAATACGTCGAGGACTGGGTAAACGTCACCCTTCTGGCTCAGGAAGCTGACCAAACCGGCTTGGGCAAGGAAACTGCAACGCGGCAACGCATCGAATATGCCACCAAGAAGATCAAGGCAAACGCGCTCATCGCGCAAAAACTTTCCCAGATACAAGTGACAGATGATCAGCTCTTTAACTACTATCGCATCCATCAGGCGGACTTTACGAAGAACAGGATGGAATATAATGTGCAACGCATCTTTCTCAAGGACAAGATCGCTGCCGAAGCGCTGTATGAAAAAATCGCCGGTGGAACGAGCTTTGACGAGGCTGTTTTTAGCTATTCCCAGGAAAACCTGCGGGATAATTTTGGCAACATGGGCTTCGTCAATGCCATTGGAGCCGATTCCCTCTTTTGGCAAGCCGCGCGCAAGCTCAGGGACAAGGAATTGGGGCTGCTCGCTGCCGGCGGTGGCTGGTATATTATACGCCACATTAGCACTCGCGAAGGAACTGAGCCTGCCGGATTTGAAGAATATCGAGCGGAGATCAGAACCAGGATCCTGCTGGACAAACAGGAAGATATCTATCAGAGCCTGCTGCGCGAGCTCAAGATGCGCAACGACAAAATCTATTATTATTAGGATAAAAGAATGAAGAGATTACTTATTGCAATGCTGTTAATGCTTTGCTTGACAATGATCAACGCCGAACTCGTGGATCGCATCGTCGCCAAGATCGGAAGCGACATCATCCTGATGAGCGACGTCCACAAACAGATGATGCAGATGCAAAGCGCCAAAAAACTCACCCCAGATATCACACCAAAAGACGTTTTGAATCAGATGATCGAGCAGAAAGTGCTGCTGCAGAAAGCCCGCGAATTGGGCATCAAAGTGGATGAAACCAAGATCAAAACCTTTGCCGACCGCTATATCAGAGAGATCAGAGCCCGCTATCCCTCCGAGGCGGAATTCAACGTCGATCTCGCCAAAATGAAGCTCACCCAGGCGGATTTGCTCAAATACTATATGGATATGCTCACGGAAAACGCCATGACGGAGCAATTGGTGGATCGTTTCGTATCATCCAAGACGGTGGTTTCCGAAACCAAAATACGCAATTTTTATGAGACCACAAAGGATTCCCTGGCAGTGCGTCCCGTATCCTGGAAGACGGGAATGATCATGCGGGAGATCAATGCCAGCAAAGCCACCCAGGAAGAAAAGCTGAACCGGATGAAAGCTATCCGTGAGCGTGCGATGTCCGGCGAGGATTTTGCCGCTTTGGCAAACCTTGAAAGCGATTGTCCCAGCAAGGCAAGGGGCGGAGACCTTGGCTATTTTCGCAAAGGAATGATGGTCAAAACCTTTGAAAATGCCGCTTTCAAGCTTGGCATCGGCGAAGTGAGCGATGTCGTCAAGACCGAATTTGGCTATCACCTGATCAAAGTCGAGGAAAAACGCGGCGAGGAAATACGTGCGCGACACATACTCAAAATCCTCACTCCCACGTTGCAGGACAGCGTGGCAGCCTTTGATCTGATGGAAAATATCCGCGCCCGCTATCTCAGAGGAGAGGATTTTTCCACGCTTGCCACTCAATTTAGCGAAGATGTCGATACCGCTTCCAAGGGTGGGATAATCGGAGATTTTGCCCAGGAAGAAATGCCGCCTCTCTTTGCCACAGTGCTGATGTCCACCCCAATCGGCGAGCCGACCGAAGTGCTGGAAAACGAAGGCATGCTCTATCTTTTCGTGCGCCTCAAGGAATATCCTTCCAGGCTTTACACCTATGACGAGATCAAAGACGAAATCGGCAAATTCCTCTTCCAGAACAAACAAATGAAAGTTTATGACGAATGGGTGGCGGAATTGATCGCCGCATCCTACGTCCAGATCATGATTTAGATGCAATCGCGCAGATTTGATCTCGTCACCTTTATCGCCAGTCTTTTCGGCACCGGATTTTTGCCTTTTATGCCGGGAACTTTTGGCACAGCGGTGGCGGCGCTCATATATTTTATCCTGCCGGGAGCTTGGTTTCACGGCGTGCCGGCATATATCTTTGCCGCCGCGCTGATCGTATTTTCGCTTGCCGCGTCCTTGATTTCCACTTTGGCGGAGAAACGCCTTGGGCACGACGCGCCTCAGATCGTGATCGACGAACTATGCGGCTATTTCGTTGCCGTGCTATTTCTGCCCCACGGACTGATGACCGCGATCTACGCATTTGTGCTGTTTCGAGTTTTTGATATCGCCAAGCCATTTCCGGCAAACCGCGCACAGAAAGTTTCAAAAGGCTGGGGTGTCGTCCTCGATGACCTCGTAGCCGGTTTTTATGCCAATATAGCTTTGCAAATACTAATCAGAATATTCCCAAGATTCTTTGGAATATAGGAGAAACAAATGACATATATGCTACTTCAAGCCGCCGACAAAGGCACAGGAGGACTCTTCGGAAGTCCGATCATCTTCATGGTACTGATCTTCGGCATCATGTATTTTCTCATGATCCGTCCCCAGCAAAAGCGTCAGAAAGAGATGCAGAAGATGCTTGAAAGCCTGCAAGTGAACGACAAAGTGCTCACTTCCTCCGGAATCTACGGCAGAGTCGTATCGATCAAACCGGACAAAAACATCATCGTCATCGAGATCGACGAGACAAATAAGATCCGGGTCGATTTCCAACGCTCCGCCATCGCCAGCATCCTCAATCTCACCGACAAGGAACCAGCCAATCGATCATGACATATCTTCCCAAACTTCTTCCGGTGCGCGTTTACGGAGACGAGATGCTGCGCCGCAAGGCAGATGAAATCGAATCTATCACAGACGAAATCCGCGAGTTCATTCAAGACCTCGTCCACACGATGTATCTGCGTGACGGCGTCGGACTCGCGGCACCGCAGGCAGGTAAAAGCATCCGCGTCTTCGTGATGGATCCTCTCTGGAGCAGAGAAGGCAACGAGAAAAACCCCGTCGCTCTGATCAACCCGGTGATCGAAAGCTATGCCGGCGAAAGCGAAAATGAGGAAGGCTGCATCAGTATTCCCGGCATATTTGCCAATGTCTGCCGTCCCTCCCGCATCGGATATTCCTACACGGATATCGATGGAAAGCAGCACTGCGAAAGCGCCGAAGGTTTTGATGCAATCGTCTTCCAGCACGAATTTGACCACCTCGAAGGAGTGCTGTTTACAGACCGCATCGGCAGCCTCGCCAAGCTGAAACTCAAGCGCCGCCTCAAGGAACTGGAAAAAGGCACCGTCAACGGAGAGAACATCCGCACGGATATCTTTATTGCGGACGAAGACGAATGAAGCCGCTCAGGATCATATTTATCGGCAGCTCGGAGTTTGGTATTGCTGCGCTGAAACGCATCAGCGAAAGTGTCAAACCGCTGCTGGTGATCACTCAGCCGGATCGTCCTCAAGGCAGAAACCTGTCATCGGCTCCCTGTCCTTTGGCAAAAAGCGCCGCGGAGCTTGGCATCAAATTATTCAAGCCCGATAACATCAATTTCGAGGAAACGCTCCAAACCCTGCATAGCCTGATGCCGGATCTCTTCGTCACGGCTTCCTATGGCGGCATGTTAGGAAAGAGAATCCGCAATCTGGCAGCCAGGAAAGCCATCAATCTACACCCTTCACTGTTGCCAAAATATCGTGGCGCGGCACCAATCCAATCCGCTCTGCTCGCAGGAGATAGAACCACCGGCATGACGATCTTCCGCCTCACGGCAAGCCTCGATGCCGGTCCCATCATCATGCAGCAAAAGCTGGAAATCGATGAAGGCGAAAACTATAGCAGCCTGCACGAACGCTTGGCAAATCTCGCATCTGAGATGCTGATCGAATATCTGGCTAATATCGACGCCTATGAAGCAAAGCTCAGCCCCCAGGACGACTCCCTCGCCACCCAATGCGGTAAATTTGAAAAGCAGGACATGCTGCTCGATTGGCATCAACCCGCGGAAAGTGTCGTCAACCGTATCCGCGCTTTTTCCCTCAAGCCCGGTGCTTTTCAATATTACAATAACGAACCGCTCAAGTTTCTATCCGCGGTAAAGCTCGAAACACCCCTATCCGGAGAGCCGGGAAGCATCGACAGCATCATTAAAAACACCGGTTTCACGGTCAATTGCGCCGATCATCCGATACTGATAAAAACTATTCAACCCGCCGGAAAGAAGATCATGGATAGCTGGGCATGGCTGCTCGGCTCCAGAGCTCAAACAGGCGATAAATTATGGAAGTGACAACATGAAAGAACATTATCTCGCAGTAATAAAGTTCCCCGTTTTTGTGGCATTGGCTCTGATCGCCATCAGCGCAGTCTTCTTTGGTTTTGCCCTCGTCGGCTATCAAAGACTGGGTTTTTCTCCGGTGGGAAAAGTGGTTTATTTAATCATTTTCCTACTCATCATCGCATTAGTTGGAACTTGGATTTTGATCCTGACATCCACCCATATCAAGCTGAAGTGCAAGAGCTTGAGCATCTATATGAAATGGATGCTCTTCCACATCTATTTCTATTTTGCCAAGTGGCTAAACGCTATTTTCTTCAAGGGAAAAGCTGGTTTGATGGAGTCCTTTTTGCACTTCAACAACGAGATTGTGCTCACCGCCCATCAGGATGACAAGCATGAAAAAATACTGATATTGCTGCCCCACTGCCTGCAAGGATCAAACTGCAAAATCCGCATCACCGCCGACATCATCAATTGCGAAGAATGCGGCTCCTGCGACATCGCCGTCATCAAAGGCATGGCGGATAAATATCAGGTACATGCGGCAGTGGCGACCGGCGGATCATTGGCAAGGAAACTGATCACCGATGAAAAACCGGACGTGATCATCGCCGTGGCTTGTCATCGCGATCTTGTCGATGGTGTCCGCGACGCTTGGCAATTCCCCGTCTATGCCGTTTTGAACGAGCACCCCAAAGGCCCTTGCTTTGAGACGACAGTGAGCATCTCCACCATCGAGTTTGCCATCAAAAAGTTCATTTGAAGCGGATAAAACCCATGCGCACAGGCTGTTTCATCTTCCTCCTCATCGCCGTGATCATCATCAACGCTGCCGTCACCATTGTTTTGATCAACAAAAATAACGCCCGCAACCTCGATGTGACATCCATGTTCGATGGCAAAACCGATAAACCGGATGCTGGAAAGGGTGCCCTCGCAGGACGCGAAAACGCCATTACCAGAGCCGCGCGGGAGGTCGGTCCCGCAGTTGTGAGCGTGAATGTATTCAAGACCCAAATGGTGCGTGGCGGCAACCCCTTCGGCTTTTCCTTCTTCGATTTCTTCGAGTTTGCACCCATGCAGCGCCAGATCCAAAGCATCGGAACCGGCGTGATCTATGACTCCGCCGGATATATCATCACCAACGCCCACGTCGTCAGCGGCGCCAATCAGATCAAGGTCGTCCTTCCGGACAAACGGGAGTTTGACGCTCAGGTCGTTGGCATGGACGAAAAGCTGGATATCGCCAAGCTCAAGATCAACGGAAACAACATCCCCCACGCCAAACTCGGCACCTCCAAGGGTCTCATCATCGGCGAGTGGTCTATCGCTTTGGGCAATCCCTATGGCTTTTTGATGAATGATTCCATGCCCAGTGTCTCAGTCGGAGTCATCTCCGCAGTGAATAGAAATTTCGCCCCTCGCGAAGATAACCGATCATACCGGAACATGATCCAAACCGATGCCGCAGTCAATCCCGGAAACAGCGGCGGACCTTTGGTGAATATCAACGGCGAGGTCATCGGCATCAATACTTTCATCGTTTCGGAAAGCGGCGGCAACATCGGCATCGGTTTTGCCATCCCCATCGACAGGGTCAAGGAAATAGTCAACAGGATATGAAGTTTTTCAAAATAAGTTTCACTCTTTTACTGCTGATGTATGCAGTTAGTATCGGCGCTGTAAGCCCCTGGAACGCGGTTGGGGACACTCTCACCGTGATCCAAATGCCGATCTTGAACATCCCCGCCATCCACATTCCCGGCGAAACGATGACCATCGTCTGCATCGCTCCTCAAACCACAACAAACTGGCAGGCGGAACTGATCCACAAAGCCAAGATCATTCCTTTGCAGGTGATTTCCGCGCAGTATGTTACGACTCCTGAGCGATGGCTGATCAATACCATTATTCCTTCCGTTCCTGTCTTTGAGCAATATGACCTCCGGGTGCGGGCATCGGGAGGGATATTAGACACCTCCAGCAACGCCGTCAACGTGATACCATCCCGGAAAACGAACTATTATTTCGTCCATATCACCGATACCCATCTGCCGACCCGGATCTATTATCCCAATGCCGGATACAACACCGATTCTTTGGCTGTGAACGACCTTCGCTCCGTGATTGAGGACATCAATCTGATCCGACCGGAATTTGTGCTGCTGACCGGAGACCTGCTCAACGAAGGCGAGCTCGAAAACTTCTCAGGACAGTATTGGTATGGCTGGGCACAACGCCTCATCGCCCAGATTGAGGTGCCGGTTTTCCTCACCAACGGCAATCACGACGTCGGCGGATGGAACTCCACTCCCGCTCCGCAGGGCAGCGCAAGGCAAAACTGGTGGAAGTATTTCGGATGGCGATGGCTCAACAATTCAAACAGCACATGGGGACTTTTTACCCAGGATTATAGTTTCACCTATGGAGATTTGCACTATATCGGGCTGGAATCCTATATCAATTATGACAACTGGCGCGCCAACATCTATGGCGGACAAAGCTTTATCTATAGCCAGATCACTTGGCTGAACACCCAAATTGCCCTGCATCCTGGCAAAACTAAAGTGCTTTTCTATCACTATGACTTCTCAGACCAAATCAATCTTTCCGCTCTGGGCGCACAAATGGGCATCTGGGGACACGTTCACTACAACACCGGCAACATGACTAACCCACCCTATAACATCGGCACCAGAAGCGTCTGCGATGGCAACAGAGCCTATCGCGTCGTGCGGGTCAACGGACAAAACCTTCAACCACTGACGACCATCTATGCCGGAAGCAACGGAAACAATGTCAATATTGCCTATTATCCCTCCAACAATGCCGCCGCGGACAGCGTCCTCGCCATCTTTTCAAACAATCAAAGCATCGCTTTTGAAAACGCGCTGATCAAATTCAAGATGCCCTCCGGGAACGACATTTACTCGGTCACCAACGGTGTGCTCGAACAGGTTGACCGCAGCGGAGCCCACAACGTCTGCTATGTGCGCGTCAATAGCGGTGCGAATATCGTGAAATATGTGAGCGTAAAAGCCCATCCAAACACGGCAAACGATGATCCCACACACGTTCCGGCATTTAGCCCGATCAGATCCCTCTATCCCAATCCATTTTCGGAATTGCTCACTATTCTCCTCAATCAGGAAAAGGGAGAGCGGATGGATTTGAAAGTCTATAACCTGCGTGGAGAACACGTTCGCGATCTGACGAGGCAGATATCAAACGAAATTTCTGCGCTGGAATGGGATGGAACCAACGACCGCGGAGAAAGACTTCCAAGCGGAATCTATCTCATCCGCGCCTCATCACGTAGGGGCAGCTTTGTGCAAAAAGTGGTGAAAAGCCGGTAATTCAAGAGCTTGGGCAGGGATCGGCATCACTATCACGGTTTTCGGAAAATGAAAACCCCAGGTCGTCGTTACTTTACATGCGCTATATGCTGTGGAATCCTCAATGGATCGATCATTGGGTGAGCAATTAATTGTGCTGGTTTGAGCCTGATCTTGGTTTGATCAATGTATCTAACAGGATCTGGAATATCAAAGTGTTCCTTCAATGATAGCCAATCAATATTTCTAATTGTAATGATATCGTCCAGGTAATAACTAACCCAAGATGCGCCAAGCTTGGAGTCTGACTGAATATGACTCAGTTTTTCCATTGAAATTTTCGCATATTCACTATCTATCTCAAAACCTATATAGTTACGCCCCAATCGCTTTGCTGCTATAGCGGTTGTCCCTGTTCCACAAAATGGATCCAAAACAATGTCATTTTCATCCGTAGTCAAAAGAATCAATCTATCCAACAAGTGAATGGGTAGCTGACAGGGATGTGGATCTCGCTTTGAGTTATGCTTAATCCTATGAATATCAGTCCAAACATCAGAGACCAATGGCCCGAAAGGATGAAGCAAGTCCTTTTTACCTCCATAGTCTTTTTGGAGATAACCAGTACTGCGGTTTCGCTTATGGGGATGCCTTAGCTCATAGATTTTTGCCCCGTTGCTCGTCTTTGTATAAAACAATATGCCATAATGAGATGGCTGCAAAGATTTGCCCATGGGAGAAGAGGGGGCGTCCCAAGCTATCCAATGTTTGAAGTTCGCAATGTTATTCAAGTATATAGCGTAATAAGTGAGCCACTTCGGGATGTTGTGAACAAAGATCGAGCCCGTGGGTTTGGTTACCCTTACCATCTCTGATATCCATAGCGAACACCATTTCAAGTATTCCTCAAACGCCAAACTGTCTTTATAACTGTTATATCCTTTCTTTAGGTTGAATGGCGGATCGGCAAATGTCATATCGATCGAATTGTCGGGAATCGCCTTGAATAGTTCGAGGCAGTCCCCCTCAATGATTTGATTTATACTATTAGTCATATTTTTTTGAGCACCCCATTGTTTCCTCAAGAAGTTTTCGAAATCTATCTATTTCATCCTCATGAAATGTAAAAACGTGATCATATGCTGAGACCATTCTTTCAAGGTCACCTTTTCTAACGAGCCATCCAATACCATCTACAAATCCCACGAACTTCGCGATTTTATGCCGGGCTCTAATAAGTTCCTTAATTGAGATTTCAGTTTTAGCCTTATCCCCTTGTCCCGAGGAAGTTGTAACTAAATACGAACATTCAACTATTAACCTCGGGGCGTTTTTATCTGGTATAATGAAGTCCATTCTACGCTTTGTAAAGGGAGAATCTATTACTATGTCTGTTAAATCACCTTTTTCGAAGCTTATACTCATTGAATCAAGAAGCCTTTCAAGAAGCTGCTCCGGATTATTGTCCTTTTTACCTGAATAACTTCCCTTCTCTTTGTATCGCACAATAGTATCCAATAACTGTTCAAGGTCAAAATTTAGTTTTCCCATTTTGAATTTCTGTAATTCAAATAGAGGTAATGTCTTAGCTAAATATGGAGTTGATGCTCCTTCGAAAAAGAGTCTGATAACTCCCTTTACAAAGTGTGTATTCGTTTTCAGCATCGACTTAACTCTATCCGTTTTCCATTCTATAATTTCATCAACTTCCTCTTTTGTACACCATGACTTCTTATACGTCAAATCGTTGAGTTCCTTATCATTAACTATTCTGATAAGCGTTATTATTCTCAAGAACAACTCATTGGAAACGCCTGTTAAAGCCTGAAGCGCCTTGAGACCGTACTCTTTTGTCCTTAGCAAGTCTTCAAATATTACAATAATATCTTCTTTCTTTTCTTTCCCCTTCAGGTTTTTGTGCAGTATAACCAAAGTTTCTCTAAGTGCCGTGATATTGGCTTCATTATGCTGTTCAAAAGTTGGGTTGTAATAGAAATATGTATTTTTGTTCTCCACAACAGCTATTCTCGGATCCTTTTTAGGCATTCATCTCTCCTTTTTTAAACATCAGAACATACTCATCTTTCATTGTATTCCTCATCCCACGTATTGGCTTCAACATGCTCTTTACCAGAGGCATGTTATATTTCTTAGCTGATTCAATTATCGTGTTTTCCAAACAAATCCCCCCTGTCTGATTTGTGTTTGAGCCAATCACCATAATGAAGAACTTACCGCATTTCAATATTCTGGATACTTCACTACATACCTTATCCATGTCGTTAAAATACAAATCCAGCTTTTCGCTACGGCTTTTTCCTTTCAGTCCAATCAGTTTTGTTCTAATTATCTCAGGATCATATCCAAGAAATACTAACTGATCGTAATCGTTCTCCATGTAATCTATGGCAAATGAATACGGCGGTGAAGTGATAACGCAGTCTATGGACGAATCCTCGATGTTCATGTTCATGGCGCATGGTTCAGAGACCATGTTCAGTTGGCCAATATGTAGTTCAGGATATAAAGGGTTGGTCAAAAAGTTCTTCATCGCTGTATGGTATTTTATGAGCACTTTTCCGAAAAGTTGTGGATGATCTGATTTTTTTACTCTTTTAGCATACCCCATGGCGTCTAAGTAGGCTAAAAAAGCAAGGTTATAGACTTTTTTCTTTTCCGGATCGGCGATATCATCCAATCGTGCCAACACGTTTCCTTTCTCAAAATACTCAAAAAGATCATAACGCTTGGGTGGAAGGTATTCTAACAACGATGGATCGATTGACAAGGCTTCATGTTTCGTCTGTATCATAAATTGACAAAAGGGGCTCACATCTATGGCAAATGAATCAAAACCCAGTAGGGCGGCTTCGATGTTTGTAGTGCCGCTGCCTGCCATTGGATCAAGAATCTTATCTCCGGCTTTAATACCCGTAATATTCATCAGAGCTTTGATCATCTGCGGATGAAACTTACCCCGGTAGGGAAAAAGCCCATGGCTCGCATATCCTGATGAAAACTGGTGACTTTCATCATTTACATAGTCATCGATGACACCATCAATGGCTTTGGAAAAAAGCTTGTAGTGTCTGGTAAGTTCGCCACCCACCGACTTGAAATATGCTGATCTATCAAGCAATTCCCTTTTCTCAAGTGAATGATACTCCATATATGATAGCTCAAGCTCAAATACCTCATTCACGCCAGGCAGAAGGTCAACCTGCCCCTGGAATAACCTGTCCGTCAATGACTGAATTTCTTCTAAAAGCACTTAATCTCCCGATCTTTATGTACAGCTCTAACTTGTGATCTATTGCTTGTCCTCAATAATAAAGAGGCTCACCAATGTATGGTTTTCACTCTGATGAAAATGCAGCTTTTTCGTCAAGAACAATGTTGTTAATCTCTCGAATATTGAGATGGCAATACTCCAGACCATATTGAAGTTTCAAATGATCTTTTCCTTGCAGCCAAACTGGAAAGCATACATGGACTCAGGGCAGGGAATAAATTGGGAATTTGGCAATTTGTGTGAGGATCAAATCGTTCATTCTGAAATAAGACTGATCAACGAATGGCTTCCGCAGCATCGGCATGCTGCGCTAACGCCTTTTTTAGCCGCGTTCAATTCATTGCAGGATACCGAGTTCATGGAGTTTTCGTGAGAGATTGCTTTGCTGGAGCTCGAGCGCTGCGGCGGTTTTGGAAACGCTGCCTTTGTGGAGTCTGAGTTGGGCACCGAGGTAGCGGAGCTCGAATTCGCGTTTTTTATCCGCGAAAGATGCGGGTTGATTCCAGAACGGGTCGTTTCCGGGGGAGGATGAGTTTACGCCGGCAAAGAGCAGTGCGTTGATATCTGAAGGATCGGGAGTTTTACTATCGCAGAGGAGATAGATGCGTTCGATGATGTTTCGGAGCTCGCGCACGTTGCCCGGATAATCTGGTTTTTGGAGGAGTTCGATTGTTTTGGGGTTGAATGTCTTTTCCTTCACCTTGAGCTCTCCGGCGATGATGCGGGAGAAGTGATTGAGGATCAAGGGGATATCGTCCTTGCGGTCGCGCAGCGGAGGAGTGAAAACCGGCACCACGTTCAGGCGGTAAAAAAGGTCTTCTCGAAATGCACCTGTGGACACCATGCCAGGCAGGTCTTTATTGGTGGCGGCAATGACGCGCACGTCGATACGCCTCGTTTCGTTTCCGCCCACGCGTTCAAATTCGCCTTCCTGGATCACTCTCAGGATTTTTGCCTGCGCAGCCAAATCCATATCGCCGATCTCATCGAGGAAGAGGCTGCCGCCATCGGCTTCCTCGAGCTTGCCTTTCTTGCGTTTGTCGGCTCCGGTGAAGGCGCCGCGTTCATAGCCAAAGAGTTCGCTTTCCACAAGCTCTCTGGGGATGGCGGCGGAATTGAACTTGACAAATGGTTTTTGCACGCGTTCACTGTGGGCATGAATGAGACGGGCGACGAGTTCTTTTCCAGTGCCGCTTTCGCCTTGAATGAGGATCTTGGCATTGCTGGGCGCGATCTTGGCAATGATGATCTTAAGCTCTTGCATGGCAGCGCTTTCGCCGATCATCGCCCAATCCAGAAGATACTGTTCCTGGAGGCTGAGCATTTGCCGGTTGAGGGCTTGGAATTCGAGCGCTTTCTTGATTGTGATCTTGACCTTGGGAAGGCTGAGTGGTTTCTCCAAAAAGTCGAAGGCGCCGATCTTGATCGCCTTGACGGCATCGCTGATATTGCTGTTTCCGGAGATCATGATCACTGGGACGGAGGGATCGCTTTTCTTGATCCTGCCGAGGATTTCGATGCCGCTGATGTCCGGAAGTTTGACGTCAAGGATCACGGCATGGGGTTCAAATTCTTCAAAAGTGAGCAGTCCTTCCCTTCCGGTGTTGCAGGTTTTGACCTGATAGCCTTCGTCCTCGAGGATGTCCATGAGGCTGCGGCAGATGTTCTTTTCGTCGTCTATGATGAATATTTTCATGTGTTTACCTTTTCGATGATGAGGTGGAATTCGCTACCCATGGCAGGTTTGCTCTTGGCGCGAACGATTGCTCCATTGGCTTCGCAGAGTCTTTTGACCAAAGCCAGTCCGAGTCCGGTGCCTTTGTTCTTGCGTGAGAAATAGGGTTCGAAGATGCGGTGCAGGTCTTCCACAGCGATGCCGGCGCCCTGATCTTTGATGTTGATGACGGCAAAGGACTTTTCCCGGTTGAGAATAATGCTGATCGGATGCTCCGGTTGGGAAGCGTCGATGGCGTTTTGCAAAATGTTCGTAATTATCTGGTAAAAATGGGTTTTATCGAAGCTGATGAGGTGATCCGTCTCAAGTTCGAGGATGATGTTATAATCCGCCATATAGGATTTGCAGATTTCGCGGATGCTGTCCGCTGGGTTGAAGGTTTCCTTGTGGGGTTGGACGATCTTGGCAAAGCTGGAAAAATCCTGTGCCAGGAGGCGGAGATTCTCCAATTCCTGATTGATGATGTCGATCGCCTCGGGGAGGATTTGATTAATTCTTTCAGGATCGTCCGCGAACCGCTCTTCGAGGCGCTGGATGCTGAGTTGGATTGGAGTGAGGGGGTTTTTGATCTCGTGGGCGAGGATGCGGGAAAGATCTTTCCAGATCATCTCTTTTTCCGCCACGAGTAAGCGTATTTGCACTGCCTCCAACTCGCGGGACATCACATTGAAGGAGTTTTTGAGCAGTTTCATTTCATGGATGCCGGTTTCGGGAAGATGCACGGAGAAATTGCCCCTGCGGATCTGTTCGGTGGCTTCCTTCAGCTCGCGCAGGGGTTTGCTGATGCGGGAAAGCACGATGATGAAGATCAGAGTGGAAAAGACGATCACCGTCAGCAGGATGAGGGCGCTGTTTATCCGCGTCTGAGAAAGGGTCAGGCTGAGGCTTCCCTTCGCCTGAGAGAAGGTGTCCGCGATGCGGTTGATGGCAAGCGAATCTTCAGGATTGGCGATTTTGAGATCGCGAAGTTCTCCAACCAGTTCGAGCCTGCCGATATCCTCTTTGAGCTTGTGCTGCATGGATTGAAATACATTGTTCAAAAGCGCGAATCCGCCGATGGAGATGACGATGTAGAGCAAGAGGATCCAGGTTCTCAAGCCAGCTCTGGCAAAACGCATCGATGCTTCCTTTTATGACAGGCGCCGCAGGTCAAAGACAGCGCTGACCGAGGGACGCCGGAATTTCCACAAGACGATCAGATCCACCCGGCGGTCGATCTGGTCAAAATGGACGGTTGGCAGCCAGGTTTCGAGCCGCACCTTCACTTCCCCCCAGCTTGTTTCGATCGGCAAAGAGCATTCCAGCAGCGAGACTTCCTCCAACATTGTCTGGTAGGATGAGGTGTGAGAGGTTCTGCCCGATCCGGATTGAATGATTTTGTAGCTGTTTGAGCGGGAATCGTATCTGACAACGTTGCTGAACGCGCGAGTGCCCTTGATCTTGCCTTTTGACCTGATCTCGACAGTATAGTTGACGGGAATCGGGGCACCGGATTTGAACACGTCCACAAAGTCGTTTTCAAACGCGCCGATCAGACGTGTTTCGAGCTGCAGATAGCTCTTTCCGGATACTCCTCTCAAAACGGACAGACTTGGATCATTGCCCGAATATGACGAAAAGAGGAACATCGAAAGGCTTGCCATCAGGGCAAGCGCCTTCGCCGCCAAAGCCTCAAGCATAGTCACCGCCTTGTTTTTTTATCTGTGGTGTCATTCACGCTTTCATGCAATTTTTGTCAAGCACCGGTTTGGCATAATGTGCCATCTTACAGGATCCTCTTCAGCGTGGCTATAAAGTCGTCGATATGTTCGGGGAGCGTGTTGAAATTGCACATCAGGCGCACTTCGTCGATGGCTTCGTCCCAAGTGTAGAAATGGTATTTTTCCTGAAGAGGAAGAATCATATAATGCGGCAGGATTACGAATAGGGAATTGACGACCACTTCCTGGGTGATCTTCACCGGCGGGATTTCGCTCAATCTATCTGCCAAGAGGCGTGTCATATTATTTGCCGCCAAGGCATTACGGCGCCATAGCTCTTGATCAAGATATGCCTGATATTGTGCGGCGATGAAGCGCATTTTGCTGAAAAGTTGGCTGCATTGTTTGCGATAAAATCTCATGTCGTGAGTGATGCGCGGCTGAAAACTGATCACTGCCTCGCCGAACAGGAGTCCGTTTTTGGTTCCGCCAAAGCTGACAATGTCCGCTCCCGCGTCTTTGGTCATTTCTTTGAGACCGCAATTTAGTGCCGCCGCTGCGTTTGCCAAACGCGCTCCGTCGATGTGCAGATACATGTCGTTGGCGTGGGCAAAATCCGCCAGAGCTTTGATCTCGTCGATGCTGTAAAGCGTTCCGTATTCGGTGCTTTGGGTGATGGAAAGGACGCGAAACTGGGAATGGTGCTGATCCCGGTTGCCGATCAGACGGGGTTTGATCAAATCGGGAGTGAGTTTCCCATCCGGCGTTGGAATTGGTTGCAGGCGCGCTTGGGTAAACTTTTGCACGGCGCCGCATTCATCCACATTGATATGCGAAGTGGCGGCGCAGGCGACGGCGTGGTAGGACTTCATCAAAGACTGGATGGAAAGGACGTTCGCGCCCGTTCCGGTGAGCATGAACCAGGCGTCACAATCGCCACCGAAGAGACGAACGATTGCGGCAAGGACTTCCTCGGTCAAAGGATCGTCTCCATAGGCGGGACAAAAACCGGTATTTGCCTGTTGCATCGCGGAAAAGACGGAATAATGCACTCCGCTGTGATTGTCGCTGCCAAAACTGACAGGAAACATATTTAACTCCTTAAAGTAGTGATTAAATTATCAAATCCGCGTCTGCTTCAAGGGAAGATCGTGCTTTTCAATCGGCAGGATTTCGCAAGCTATGTCGATGTGGGAAAGTTGCCCGGCAAGATACTCCAGCACCGGAAACTCGGTGTAAAAATGTCCGGCATCGATAATCGGGATGGGGCTGTCCAAAAGATTGTGATAGCTGATGTCCCCGCTGATCAAGACCTCCGCCTTGCGCGCGGCATCTTTGATCAAGGAATTTCCCGCTCCGCCGCAGATGGCGATGCGGTCAACCGTCATTTCCAGGCTTTTTCCCGCGTTCCAGATATTCAGATCGGGACAGCCAAGACGCTGCTTTGTATGCCTCGCGAGTTGTGCCAAAGTCATGGGAGCCTTCGCTTTGCAGAGTAAGCCCAAGCCCTGGGCGGGGTTGGAATTTGTCACCGGGAAATAGTAGAGCAGGGGCGTTTCAAAGGGATGGACTTGTTTGATGGCGGCAAGGACAGACTGCAGTGCGCCTTCGTCCACCATAAATTCGATTAATACCTCACGCGTCCGGCTCAGCTCTCCCGCTTTTCCGAGATAGGGATTGGAGCCTTTCAGAGGACGAAAACTGCCTTGGACGGACATCTTCGTGGAGCAGGAATCATAAGCCCCGATTCTTCCCGCGCCAGCAGTGGAAGCCGCTTTGAGGATTGCTTTGCCATGCTCGGAAGAAACGCTCACGCAGAGGTGAAACCACTTGCCGCCGCTTTCCATACTCAGATGATCCAATATCTCAAAATCCAGCTTTTCCGCCAACGCGTGGGATACTCCATAAGGCGCCACATCGAGATTGGTGTGGAGGCAGACGGCGGCGATCTGTCGCTCGATCAATTTTAGCAGCAGGGGATCAGTGATCTTTTTAAGTGCTTGAAAGATGAGCGGATGATGCGATAGGATCAGATCGGCGCCGGTTTCAATCGCATACTCCACGGCGCGTTGAGTGATATCCAGAGCGATCAGCGTTTTTTTCACCTCGCGTTTCGGATCCCCAACCATCAATCCCACGTTGTCCCAATCCAGCGCCAGAGAGAGAGGCGCGAAAGTCTCGATATGTTCCATCAAGTTGCAGATCAGCATCATATTCCCTTTTACTAATTCATCCACAGCAGCTTGGCAGTGGTGGTGCGCCCATGGATATCAATCGCTTTGATCAGATAGATGCCACTGCATTTCAGCTCGTTATCAAGAAACAGTTCATGGTTTTCAGGGTTGATGTCCCTTTGCGCAAGTTTCTGTCCGCGGAGATTATAGATGCAGATAGCGGATAAGGTTTGGGCAGATTTGATCCTCAGGCTTTGACCCTTCTTTAGCGGATTGGGATAAAAGCTCATCTTTGAAACAACCGGTATGAGAGGATCGGATATCTGAGTGGGGTTGAAAGCAAACAAAGAGGAGGTGGAAAGCGTCATTGGAGGATTTTGATAAGCGGGACTGATGCTGCTCGCGGTTGACCAGGAGATCTGTTCAAGCGAAGGAATATACTGGATCGCCATCAGGTTTGCCGGAACCCCCGCAGCGGCGGAAAGCATCTGCCATTGGCTATTTAGGCTCATATGCGGATTGGCTGTCAGAGCGTTGAAAATGTTTGTGTAGCGGTAGCAATATACTGGTTCAAAGAGCAGGCGGAAGTGATTGGTGGCGGCAATGTGATCCTGTGGCAAGCTTCCGTTTTGGCTTTGAGTGCGCATCACGGAGCCAAAGTTATTGCATTCAAAGACAGCGGGCTCGATGCCGGCATCGTCATCCAGCATGGTGTGAATGATCGTCCCGGCGCGGAATCGATAGGTGGAAAGAGCCGCGTTAAAATCTCCGAGGTTGTGCTGTCCATCACCGTTGAAATCATAGGTTTCCAGCGCCTCGCGGATGCTGAAAAGCACGTGCCGCAGATTGGTGAAGTTATCTCCGCCGTGGGTGTTTCCCATGTTTAGAAAAGCAGCGCTACGGGAATCAGAAATCCCAGAAAGCGCTCCGATCATGCCTGGATAGAAAAAGGACGCCCATTTTTGTTCAAGAGGATCGGAGGGATGATGCACGATCAGAGCTGGATTGGCGATCAGGGCTGGGTGGTTTGCCCAATCCATAAACCTGGTGAAGATCAGGTTTCCGCTTAAATGCGGATCGTTTGTGGTAGCCGCTCCCCAACTGCTGATCGAGGAGCATCCGAGCTCGTGTTCATTCCGCCCAAGATACTCACTGCGCACCGGGTTGAGATCCACGATAGCGTTTATCATCAGCAGGTCAGAGATTCCCAGATTGCGCTGCAAACCGCTGTGGTAAAGGCTTTGTCCGGATGCTGCGATGCCTTCCAGCATGCCGGTGATTTCCAACACAAACTTTGGTTCAACCGTGAAACAGTTATTATAATAGCTCAGTAGATAATTGTAAACCATGGGGTTGTTTCCGCATACGCTTGCGTAAAAATAGTCGTTAAACAATGTGAGTATGCGATTTGAAAACATATACCCCTGAGCATAGCCGCGCTCGTAATGATCGCCCCACACATGCAGCACCAGTTTGCCGTCGATTGTTTGTAGCTGTCCGTTCACCTGGGCGTTCAACCCGGGCAAGAACAGCACGAAACACAAAACTAATAAAGCAACAAATCTCATAATTTCATCCCTTATGTTTGAATCAAACTTATTTTATCCAAGGATGCTCAGCTCGCTATTACCGTCAAGTATTAAAATGCTTTTATGCTCGCGTTTCACATGGATGTGGGTGTCAAATGACAACTAAAACGACTCATGGAACGCCAGACGTCCCCGTCGGCGATAGCAGCGATGAACATCACACATCCACCAATATCGTAAACCATCCACATATCTGCAACCGATCCTGCGGACATGAACCGACGGGGACGTCGGTAAATCCATACGCCAGACGTCCCCGTCGGCGACACGAAGGATATCTATTCCCTCGGCGACTGTAGCGGTGAACATCACACATAGCGAGTGAAACCACAATTACGCCATATTAATGCGGAAACTGTATAATTCCTGAATGAATAACCGTGAAAAGTCATGCCTCTGGGCAAAACAATCTATATCGTTATTCCTCAACACATTACGACCTGCATACCCTATCTCTCTCCTGAGCATTACGGAGTCAATACGGACTTAGTCCGTAATAAGTCCGTATTGATTCCGTAATGCTAAGGAGGAAGAAACGGATTTCTGCTGGAATTGTCAAAGCATTTAATATCAGATAGATGTCCTTCGTGTCGCCGACGGGGACGTCGACGCTCCATGAGTCGGCGTTCCATGATTATGGAATTACCGACGTCCCCGTCGGTTCTTGTCCGCAGTCCATCACTCGAGGTAGTGAGATTACGATCGTAATGACAATTGCCTCGACTGTCACCATCAAATTTATGGAAATTTACTTGAGCAGTCTCCACCACCACACTCGGTGTTTAAATCAAAAAACCCCGGAGGCAAAAAACCTACGGGGTATGATGTTGGATGCTATCAAAGCTTATTTGATTTTCAGTACTTTGGTGCTTTGGCTGATGCTGTTTTGGGTGGCTTTGACGAAATAGATTCCGCTGGCGAGTTTCTTATCCGCTTTCCAATTGACGGTGCTGTTTGGCGCGGCGTTGATTTCTCCCACCAATTGACCGCGGAGATTGAAAATGCGGAAATTGACCTCGGATTTGGCATTGGAATCGAGGCGGAGAT
>JAUYAR010000065.1 GCA_030693415.1 Candidatus Cloacimonadaceae bacterium
CTCATTAACCGAAGCCCACAGTGAATTATGCCGGTCTCTTACATGAGATACCTGTTTTCTGGAGAGCCGTATGCGGGAAAACCGCACGTACGGTTCGGAGGGAGGGGAGCCAGTAATGGATAACTCCCCTACCCCTATCATAATCATGGAACGCCGCCTCATGGAACGCCGCCTCATGGAACGCCGACGTCCCCGTCGGCGACAGCAGCGATAAACATCACACATCTACCAATTTCGTAACCATGCACAAATCTGTAAACCATGCACAAATCTGTGACCGATCCTGCGGACAGGAACCATCCTGCGGAAAAGAACCGACGGGGACGTCGGTAATTCCATAATCATGGAACGCCGCCTCATGGAACGCCGCCTCATGGAACGCCACCTCATGGAACGCCACCTCATGGAGCGCCGACGTCCCCGTCGGCGACAGCAGCGATCAACATGGCCGATCGGTAAAACATCCTGCGGACAGGAACCGACGGAGACGTCGGTAATTCCATAGGCGCATAGCCGAATCAGAGTTTGGCTTCCATAATCTCATGGAACGCCGACGTCCCCGTCGGCGACAGCAGCGATCAACATGGCCGATCGGTAAACCATCCTGCGGACAGGAACCGACGGGGACGTCGGTAATTCCATAGGCGCATAGCCGAATCAGAGTTTGGCTTCCATAATCTCATGGAACGCCGACGTCCTCGTCGGCGACAGCAGCGATCAACATGGCCGATCGGTAAACCATCCTGCGGACAGGAACCGACGGAGACGTCGGTAATTCCATAGGCGCATAGCCGAATCAGAATTCGGCTTCCATAATCTCATGGAACGCCATGCAAAAAGGCATTGGCATGTTTTGCTTGACACTGAGACAGTCCAATATTCACGTGCGCCAAAAGTATCAATTGGAGAACCAATGAACAAATCAAACCTAATGATAATCCTGTTTGCCCTGCTTGTTGTCATGCTTTCAGCGCAAAAAACCAGTTTCACCGAACCAAGGATCGAAAAGCGGGGCGAGTTTCACGTGATGGGACTGCAGCTCAAGGATTCTTTGGACGGGGCTAAGCTGACTCAATTATGGATAGATTATTACCGACTAAACGCCAAGATTCCTGAGCCTGTCTATGGAGTCGAATACGGCATCAAGTATTTTGGCAAGGATTTTGATCCCGCCACCATGAAAGGCTTTTACTATCTCGTGGGGTCTGAAGTGAAGTCCTTGGGAAAAACTCCCGAACCTCTGAATGCACACACCGTTCCTTCGGCAACCTATCTGGTCTTTGAACACCGAGGATCGATTGCGGATATCAATCACACCTACAGTCACATCTTCAATCATTGGTTTCCCAAAAGCAAATACAAGCCCGCTCCCCAGGATGTCTTCGAAAAGTACGATGCACGCTACAAGCTCGGTGCCGCAGATTCCTTGTTGGAGATCTGGGTGCCGATCAGTCTTTGATGTATTTCATTGAAGCCGGGCTGATGATCTCGTTATAGATACCATTCATTTCCGAATCGGTCAAAGTGCGTCTATACAAACCAACTTGGTCGATGAGTCCAAACATATACATATATTCGCTGACGCCCCCCGCTCCGAGATTGGGGATGTCCTTTCTACCGATTGAAAAGCCATGGGTACTTGGGATTGCGGGCAACGGCAGACTGGTAGTGGCAGTTCCTACCGGCAGACCGTTGATATAGGCTTTCAAAACTCCGTCGGCAAAAGTGAGCCCAAAGAAAATCCATTGATCCCGATTGTGGGGCCAACGTCCCAGGGGCGTGAAAGGAACCGAGACGGTCGCTTGTTGATAAGCGGTATTCACAGCCGAGAAATGGATGTTTCCACCACTGTACCATATCCCTCCGGTGGGTTTGTAGCAGAGATTTTGACCGGGATTGATTCCACTGGCTACATTTGTATCATAGGGATTCGAAGCCAGCCAGACGATGGTCGAAACAGATCTGCCTTCCCTGATCTTGGCAAATGAGATGAGCGAGAAATTGCTGCTCACAACCATGCTGGAATGACCTGCAAAATCTATCCAACCCCCGCCGGAGCCAAAGCTGGCACATTTCCATCCGTTCACTCCCTGTCCCATCGGGCGGGTGGTCACATCACCCCAAAACATACCATGATTGGCGTTTGGAGAAGTATCGATCACGTGGTTAAAGTTTGGTGAGGGGTTGAACTGGGGTTGATCCATCTCCAGGTAAAACGCGTTGGGTTTGCCGATCAGCGATGACATGGGGAAATTAAATGCTATCTCGGCCGGATAATAGATCTGAGCTCCATGCAAGTTTCCCCGAACATGAGTGATCGCCCGATACTGAGTTCCGCTGCCGGTGAAAATATACTGGATGCTGTCCAGCGTGCAGTTTCCGATCTGATAGTTTGTGAAACGCTGAGTCAGGTTTACGAGTGTTCCCGCCTGAGCCTGAATGCCCAAATCGACGCTGTTGCGCACTGCCGTTCGCAGCGCAAAATCGCTCACGCATTCGGATTCCTTCTCAATGAGTTGGATGATCTTCATCTGCGGCAGCTTCAAAATCCGGTTTTGCATCCTCAGCATGATGCCGCCATAGATGGTGCCCACCATCAGTGATATCAACAGAATTGCTCTGCCCATTTTATCCTCCCGCCAGGTAGGCATTCATGAAATAGCAACGCATTTGCAGCTTGGTATGCAGAGATTGCCTTCCCAAGGTTGGAGCGTTGTGCCGAAAGGTTAACCACAGATCGGCGGATCGCACCAGCGAAGGATCTGTGGTGATGGCGTCGTCTATATCATAGTATCGAAAGAAAAGCCGGTCCACCCAGAATATATAGCCCAGGTCGTTGAGCTGAGTACCGTTCTGGGTAACGATCAGCGCTTTTCCAAGGGGCGTGTCCACATTGGACAGAGTCAATACCAAGCGATTCTCAACTGTGCTGATCGTATTCCCCGCGTAGTCCCATTTGGTTTTGAATTCCAGCCGGTTCGTATCCGCGACAACGACGGTATTTTCCGGCAAAAAACCGATTCCCGCCAAGGCGACGATTCCGTTTAGCCGCGTCGAAGCCGTTCGCATGTGCTCCACCATGCCTGCCATGTAGATAGCGGAATTGGTGGTGTCGCTCAGTTGATACTGAAAGCTGAACATCATCAGGATCAGCATGCTGCCGATCACCATTGCCCCCAAGATGTCGATCAATATGCTCATCAGAGGCTCAGATGGGTCTTTGTATAGAGACGGCTCATGGTAAGCGGATGTCGCATGCCGGCAGAGGGAGAGACCAAAACCGAGACTCGGGTAAAAACATTCCCTTCGAAAGGTGTGCTTAGGGGCACGCCTGTCGAATCCGTCTGCACTGCGGAAATGGTCAATTGATAAGTCTCGCCCACGTGCGGCAGGTGACGCTGCCTCGTAGCGTTGTAGTTGCCAATGATCTGGTCAAAACTGATTCTCTTGGCAAACAGCTTTGCATCCACTTCATCCAGCACTTCGTGCGCCAGAATCGATGCCTGCACGAAGGAATTGGCATCATAGAGATTTTGTTTTTGTCTGAATGAGCTGTTGTTGTAAATTAGCGCCACGGAGGTGAAAAAAATCACTGCCAAAAGCACGCAGATCATCTCCATCAGATTCATCTATTCCTCCGCGGTGGCATAAAGCACCTCGCATATTGACGTTTGTCCATCGCGAACTCTCTGGATCCCCGAATCCCGCATGGAGAGCATGCCGTGCTTTTCGGCGATGCTCCGAATACACTCTTCGTCGATTTCATGCGAGGAGCGGATAATTTCGGCACGGATTTCCGAGTAGAAGTACAAGGCTTCGGCGATGTTTACTCTGCCGCGAAATCCGTCGTTGCAATATTGACAGCCCACCGGCATCAAGATTTTACCGGTTTCGAGCTCCTCGATACCAAAGCCCAGCTCCAACGCAGCAGGATACATTTCCCGGTTCACGGGTTTCTTGCAGCGGTCGCAAAGCTTGCGCACCAAGCGCTGGGCGATGATGATGTTGATGGAATATGCCAGCAAAAATGGTTCGATGCCCATCTTAAAAAGCCTGGTTATGGCAGAAGGGGCATCGTTGGTATGCAGGGTCGTGAGTGTCAAGTGTCCCGTGTTTGCCAGCTTGACAGCTATATCGGCGGTTATCCGGTCTCGAATCTCGCCCACCATCACTACATCTGGATCGTGGCGCAGGATCAGACGCATGGCTTCGTCAAAGCTCATACTGTATCCGATCTTTAGCTGCCTTGCGCCTTTGATGACATATTCCACCGGGTCTTCGCAAGTGAGGACGTTTATCGAGGGTTTGATGATGTTGTTCAGCGCCGCCATCAGAGTAGTGCTTTTACCGCAGCCGGTGGGCCCCGTCACGATCACAATTCCCTTGGAAGTATGGATGGATTTGATAAATTCCTGTTCGGCTTTGGGTTGAAAGCCCAGCAAACAAAAATCCGAGATCACTTTACGGTCGTCGATCACGCGGATGACGATGCTCTCAAATCTTCTTTCAAATTCCGGAGAAACAATGGGGAGGATCGAAATCCTAAACCGGATCAGATGCCCGTCTATCATACGTTGGGCATAGCCATCCTGTCCTTTGTCCCGTGCAAAGCGATCCACGCCCACGCTGCGGTCTTTGATCACTGCGGACAAAGCTTCGGGAGGGGTATTTTCCTGCCGGTGCCAAAGCTGCAGTTGTCCGTCTATCCTGAGGTACAATTCCACGGAAAACTTGCCGCTGGGTATCACATGGATGTCCGATGCGTCGCTACGGACCGCCGCTGCCAGCGCATTTTCAAACAGTTCCACCAGAAAGCTCTTGTTGATCGCTTCATCCACCGCCTGATCATCCACTTCCTCCAACATGTGGTTGCTCTCGATGATGGTCTGGGTGTCCCCGGATAGCATCTTCCTCAGTTCCGCCGTGGGATTCAGGCTTTTGAAGATCAGGCTCGTGATCGTAGAAAGGGGACACCAGCAAATATCGGTGGATTTAAAATCCGTTTGCAGCTCGATCTCGTGGAGCAGCGGATCGGATGTATTTGCCGTCAACACCTGCAAGAGTTCCTTGCGTTTTCCCACCAGCCGGTAGGGAACGATGTTGGATTGAAACAGCTTGTCCAAAAAGGCATGGTCGATCCGGTTGTGGATACAGATCATTTGGCAGAGCTGGGTGCAATCCATACTATCCACATCGACTTGCATTTCATCGAAAGCATAGTATTTTGCGAGTGCCTGATACACACGATCGTGTTCCATCCTGAATTCGTTGACCAAGATACTGGCAAGAGCATAGGGCGAATTGCCGCTGTGCCCTCCGACGCGAACCATCGCGTCCGCAATGATTCCCGGCTCAAACCTGAAAGTATCCTCAAGGTATTTGCCAAATCTGCCGATAGCGCTCATCACATACCTCAGAATCCGGGGGGGGGAGTGATAGTTGCGATCTCTGCTGAGATCAAGGTTAATAGCGAAATCACGACGGCGATAAACAGAGCCACCAGAGTCTGAATATACTCGATCAGATTGCCCAATTTGTAGGTGGTTTCGGCTTCATAGAATTTCGCTATCTGTTGTGCTGCCTGCAGCACATTGCCGGATTCCTGCCCGGTTCTGAGACGGGTGATCACAGTTCTGGTAAATACTCCCGATGCCTCCATCGCTTCCACGAAAGCTTCACCTTTTTCCAGCATCATGGGTATCGAGACCGTCTTGATCTGCCGTTCCATCCATGTATTTCTACAGGCTTCGGCAGAAATGCGAATGATGTCGATATTGTCCCCCGAGCCGGTATAGATTGTGGAAAAGACCCAAAAATAGATCTCGATTGACGATTTGTGGATCAAATGCCCGATCAACGGCAGACGAATGATGTGTTCGTCATACCATAACCTCCCCCGATCCGTTCGTTTCATAGCGATGAAACCACCGACGCAGCCACTGACCGCGATCAGAATGAACAAGCCATACATTTTTAGCCAGGTGCTGAGTTCCAGAGTCGCCTGAGTCATCGAAGGCAGGGGCATGTTGTAATTTAGAAAAAGCTCCGCGGTGGAGGGAAAGATCTCCTGAACATAATAACCCACCGCGCCTAAGGTCGCTAAAACGGCAAAGAAAGGAGAGATCATAGCTTTCCTGATGCTCTTGCGAATCTCCATATCCCGCTGCAGGAATTTGCCCGTGGCTTCGAAAACTTCGGCGATGTTTCCGCTGCGGGTAGCAATTCCCAGCATGTATGCAGGAAACTTGCCAAAGACGCCGGTGTGCATGTTGAAGACCTCTCTGCCCTCGCCTCCCGCTTTGAGCTGACTCTCGATCTGCAAAAGCGTTTCACGCATGGTGCGGTTGGTTTGTTCGTCCGCCAACATATCCAAAACGGCGCCAAAGCTCATTTTATCCTTGAGCATACTTGTGGAAAGCTGGATGAACATCATGACGTCCTGTATGCCCGGTTTGAAGTGCAAGTCGATGAGCACCGGTTTGATCTTAAAATTTGTATAGCCCAGCTTTCAGATTCCTGCTTTTCCAGCTTGGAATGCCATAGATAGCGTTCGATTTTTTACCGTAAAGAATCTTATCCTCTTTAAGTTTACCAACGATGCACTGCGGCATCAGTAGTCTTCTATGGGAAAGAGTGGGCAAACTTGAGCTAAAAAAATACCGGGATCCGGTAAAAAACCGAATCCCGGACAGCAAGTACCCTACAACGCTCTCAAGATCAACCGCCGGCAAGCCACCGGTATTTCCTGTCAACACGTTTCAAGATACGGACACCTACAAACCTCGCCTGCAGACCACACAGTTGATAGCCCTTTCCTTACGAAGTGTCGTTGCCTAATTACCTATTATAAAGCATGATTGAAGCCAAATGAGAGTATTGTGATAACATGCTGTCCGGTTGGCGTTTAGATAGTTTCAGCGCTTGGTGGACGTGGTAATATTTACCACATGACAATTTGCTGCCGGGGTTATTTACTTTTGACAGACATTCTTGATATTTGCCTATATCGTTGTATTTTTAGGCACTTGGATTGATTCTGCCTATCCTTCCCCGTGAGCATTACGGAGTCAATACGGACTTAGTCCGTAATGAGTCCGTATTGATTCCGTAATGCAAAGGGGGAAGATGGGGTGAATGGGTGCATGGGTGAATGGGTGAATGGGTGCATGGGTGAACGGATGAATGGGTGACCCGTCATTCCAGCGAAGGCTGGAATCCAGTCTTTGACTTAAAACTCCGCATGTAAAGGATTTAACGCTTTTACCACATGTCAACGGCGGAGTTTTGGGTTAAAGCGAAGTCTCTGTGGGGAATCGGAATTCCCCACCCCAATGGGAAGCGCTGGAGGTCAATCCGGCAGTAGGATACCCAGGGCGCGGATCTTTTTGAAGAGGTTGGATTTGTCGGTTTTGATCGCCACCGCGGTTTTGCTGATGTTATAGTCATTTATCTTGAGATACATTTCGATATACATCTTTTCAAAGTTGAGCATGGCTTTGCGAAGGGACTGAGATTCGCCGCAACCGTTGTCCATAAAAGTTTTATCGGGTGGTGTGGTGAAATTTACCACGTCAAGACTATCGTTTGTGGTAAAAATTACCACTCTTTCGAGGATATTTTTCAGCTCCCGTGAGTTTCCTTTCCATTCTTGCTCTATGAGCCAACCCAGAGCGGTGGGGCTGATCATTTTCGGGGAGATGTTATTGCGGTTGCAAAAATCGTTCACGAACACTGTGGCGAGGGCGGGGATATCCTCTTTGCGGTTTCTCAGGGGAGGAATGTGGATGTGAAGGGTGTTCAGACGATAGAACAGGTCTTCGCGGAATTCGTTAGCCGCTACCAGAGCTTCGATATCTTGGTTTGTGGCACTGATGATGCGGGTTTTGACTTGCTGAACGGTGCCGCCCACTTTTTGAATCTCGCCGGCGGAAATGACGCGCAACATCTTGGCTTGCAGGACAAAGGGCAATTCGCTGATCTCGTCCAGGAAGAAGGAGTTGTTGTGGGCAAATTCAAAATAGCCGCGATGTGCTTTTTCCGCTCCCGTGAAGGCTCCTTTTTCATAGCCAAAGAGTTCTGCTTCAAAGAGTTCCTTGGGCACGGAGGCGCAATTGATGCAAACCATGCTTCTTGCTCCGTGTTCGCTGAGACGATGGATGGCATGCGCCGCCAATTCTTTTCCCACACCGGTCTCGCCGGTGATCAGGACCGGGCAGTCATAACGGGCAGCTTTGATGATGCTTTCGAAGACATGGTTCATGGCAGCGGATACACCTACCATGCCGATGGCGGCTTTTTCCAATTGATGGATGCTTCTGGCGGCGAGGATGCGTTCGCTGAGGGTTTTCAACCTCAGGATCATGTGATCCGGTTCGATCGGTTTTTCGATGAAGTCGCTGGCGCCGTTCTTGATTGCCAATACGGCATCGGGTATGTGTCCTGAGCCGGATATCATCAGGATCACGATCTCCGGATACTCGGAATGCACCTTATCCAGGAGTGCAAAGCCGTCCCTGAGAGAGGGAAAACACATATCTAACATAATGACGTCTATTTTTGTATCGGTCAATATCTTATGAGCTTCATTCGTGCTATTTGCCACGGTCACTTCATAGTTTTCCTTGAGCAAAATAGGTTTTACCAGACGGCAAAAGATGAGATCGTCGTCAGCCAACAGAACGTGGATATTATTCACGGACACTTCCTTTCAGCCAGATAGATACGACCGTGCCGATTCCCTCTTCGCTGGAGATGCTCATCGATCCGCCCATGGAATCGATGATCTTTTGGGATTCGGGGATGCCGATGCCGGTGCCGGATTGATTGGTGGTAAAGAAGGGACGCCAGATTTCCTCCATGTATTTCTGGGGAATTCCGATTCCGCTGTCCTCGATCTCCACAAGGACGGTCAGAGCGCCCTTGGGACAGTCGTGCAGGGGAAATTCATTGATCGTGATATGCAGGATGCCGCCATCGGGCATGGCTTCCAGGGAATTGTTGATAAGATTGGTCAAGGCTTCCTCAAAGCGGATCGGTTCGATAAACGCTTCCAGCGAGTTTAGCTGCCAGTTTTTGATCAGTCGGACGTTTTCGGGAATATGGATGCGGGAGAGACAGTGTTCCACCGAGGGAATGATATCCTGCCGCTTCAGATCATAGTCCTTCAGCTCGGTGAAACGTTGGAAAGCGTGGGTGAAGACCCTGATCTTGTCGATCTCGTCCTTGATGATCTTGATGTATTCAGCGCTTTTGTCCTCGCCAGACTCGCCTTGCTGCAAAAGATTGAGCGCCAGGAGGACATTCGTGATATGGCGGCGGACATGATGAGAGAGGCGTCTGGCGATATCCGCCCAGAGGAGTTTGTCCTGAACCAGTTCCGAAATTTGCCGGAGCGGAATGAGCGTGATCATATAGCGTTTGCGCAAGCCGTATAGTTTGAAGATGGTTACCTTGTGTTCGAGTCTCTCCTCACCGAGTTTCATTTCCAGGTTTTTGGCGGATTCCGAACCATCGCAAAACTCCACCATCGCAGTATAGAGATCAGGCAGAGATTCACGCAAACTATTGATGTGCAGATGCTTGCCATGCGTTTCCTTGCCGCTGATCAGGTCGCGCACATATTGGTTGGCAAAACAGATGTGATTCTTTGTGGAAAGGAGGATCAAGCCCTGGCTGAGAGTGTTTGTCGCCAACATAAACATCCTGCGACGCCGGAAGTAGTGGATGAGCAGGGCAAGGATGATGAATCCAAACAAGATGCTGATAAATATGGCGTTTTTCTCGGCAAACCGATAGATAAGCAGGGGGAGCGGCAATAGTTTAAGACGATAATAATGCACTTCACGGGGGGAGACGATCGCGATCAATCGTTCCTTGGCAAACCCGTTTTTAACGATATGTGCGGAGACTTGATCGCTGTCCGGGAAAGGGTTTTTGATCTTGGCGACCAGGTTGATTTTGCTGTCCAATACGGCAAAATGGTTGTCTTCAGTCAGCAGGAGTATCTCTTTGTTTCCTTCCTGCGTGATGTCCTCCACCGCACAGATCACTTTGACGAAGTCCGTATAGCTGTGCTCGACCTTCTCCAAATTCTCGTTCAAAACCACCAAGCCGAAACCCTTGTCCACTAACAAAATCCTGCGGGTGTGGGCATTGTCCATTTCGTTCATGATCGGTGCCACGACGGTTCTTTCAAAGGTGGAAGGCTGCGCCCAGCTCTTGCTCTTTTTCAGCCTTTTCCCGTCCCAATGTTGGATGGAAACGGAATTGCGGATGTTTTCCGAGCCCCAGGTCGTGTTTACCACATAGATTTCCTTGATTCCGTCCTGATCGATATCCGCCGTGGTGAGATGGACTTGTCCGTATCCGTCAAATTCCTTTTGAGTGTAAAGGCGATTTCCTTTATTGTCCAAAACCATGATCCAACCGCTGGAGTCGTCCATGCCGTGTTTCACTTCCATGCTGTTTCTGAAAGCAAAGTTGGAGAGGATGAATTCCCTGTTGCCGTCGTTGTCAAAATCGTCGAACAAAACACTGTTGAACGAAGTGCTGGTATCAAAGCGCCACTTGATTCTGCCCGTTTCAAAATCGTAAACTACGAGACCGCGGGGATTTACGGTAAAGCCATCAATCATTCTGCATACGAGCTCCAGGCGTCCGTCGCCATCAATATCGGCGAGTATTTCAGGATAGACCATCGCTAACCATTCAAAGTTCGGGTTGCCCAAATGCCTGTCCGTTCGTAGGATGCTTTCAAACATCCTCTCCTCGCGCTGCAAGGGGATCTTCCATTGATACTGCGCCGCGGCGATGGTCACGCTGCGTTGGTCGTTGTAGGTGAAAAAAAGCCAGCGGGAGTCGTCTCTGGGATCGCTCAAAACCCTGAGCCCGCGAATCTTGGCACCAAGGTTGATCTGGGAAACCACTTTTCCGCATTGGTTCTGAACGCAGATGGCATAGAGGTTCATCGCCTGCGTGTCCGCAGTGATCAGAAAATCCTCTTCCGTGCCTTTCAAATCTCCAAAGATCCAGGATTTGACCGGTTCATCGATGCGATTTACCTCTTCCAACACCAGTTCGTGCGTGACGATCCTGCGGAATGGCTGGCATCCGAAGAGGACAATTAGCATGAAACAGAACGGAACGATCTTAAATCTTCGCAAGTGAACTCCAAGGAAAAATCTATTCTGGAACGTTTCCTACTATGCTTGTTAACTGTCAAGAAAAAAAGCACGCCTATGGAATTACCGACGTCCCCGTCGGTTCATGTCCGCAGGATCGGTTACAGATTTGTGGATGATTTACGAAATTAGCAGATGTGTCATGTTGATCGCTACTGTTGCCGACGGGATAAAGCTTCTTCGTGTTGCCGACGGGGACGTCGGCGTTCGTGCGCCTGTGGAATTACCGACGTCCCCGTCGGTTCATGTCCGCTGGATCGGTTACAGATTTGTGGATGATTTACGAAATTGGCAGATACCCCAAAAAAAAGCTTTACAGGATTTCGCTTTCCATATCTTTAGTGTTGGAATGGATAGGAGTGATAAGAAATTGATATTGTGCGTTGTTATGCAACGAAGTCTGAAGTGATGCTTGATCTCTTTCCGCTGAAATTGACTTTAAATCTATAAATAATAAGGTGTCTAAATGGAGAAGGAATGGGTAATACCAAAAACTCTATCCGCCGATGAAAAGGCGCGCATCAAAGAACTGAGCGATGGGTTAAAGTGTCCCAAGCTGATTTCAGAGCTCCTCTGGCGACGTGGTTTGAGAACTGAAGCTGAAATCCGGGCTTTCTTTGAGCCGCAGCTCGATCAACAATACGATCCCTTCCTCTTTCCCGAGATGGAAAAAGCGGTGCAGCGAGTCATCCGCGCGATCCAAAGCAAAGAGCACATCACCATTTATGGTGATTATGATGTGGATGGAACCACCTCCACGGCGCTTCTGCTGCTTGGCTTGAAACGGATCGGTGCTCAGATCGATTTCTATATCCCCCACCGCATGATCGATGGATATGGACTCTCGCTAAGCAGTCTCGATCAGCTCAAGGAAAACGGCACTTCGTTGATCCTGAGCGTGGATTGCGGCGTCAATGCTCTTGAGGAAATTGAAGCCATCAACGAAATGGGGATGGAGATCATCATCACCGATCACCACAATCCCAAGGAAGAGCTTCCCAAGGCGCTGGCGATTATCAATCCCAAATTGCCCGGCTGTCCCTATCCCTTTCCACATCTGGCGGGCGTGGGCGTGGCGCACAAACTTTTGATGGCGATCTATGAGCGAATGGGCATCAACACCAGCGAGAATTCGCTCAAATACATGGATCTCGTGGCGGTGGGCACGATCGCGGATATCGTTCCCCTGATCGATGAAAACCGCATCTTCGCCTCAATCGGGTTGCAGCATCTGATCGCAAAGAAAAACCTTGGTTTAAACGCCCTGATCCAGCTTGCGGGATTGAATCATAAGACCTTGGACACCACGGACATCGTCTTTGGCATCGCTCCCAGGATCAATGCCGCCGGACGCATGGGAAGCGCCTCCACCGCCGTGGAACTTCTCATTTCCTGCGATGAAGCGCAAAGCATGGAACTGGCTGAAATCATTGAAAGACAAAACTCTCTGCGCCAGCAGGAAGACCAAAAAACCTTCCTCGAGGCTTGCGACATCATCGAAAAGAAATATAAGGACATGAACAGCACCTCCTGCATGGTCATTTCTTCGGACGACTGGCATCCAGGCGTGATCGGTATTGTGGCATCCAAGCTCGTGGAAAAATACTATCGCCCCGTGATCATGATCTCCTTCAAGGAAGGTTTTGGCTGTGGCTCCGGACGCAGCGTTGCGGATTTTGACCTCTTTTCCGCACTTAAACACACCCAGCACAATCTACACAGCTTCGGAGGACACAAATATGCCGTGGGCTTGACCATCTATCAGGAGTATATCGACCGCTTCGAGATCGATCTCACTCGCTACGTTTCTGAGAATCTCAAACTTGAGCAGATCAAACCGCCGCTCGTAATTGACTATGAAATAGAAATATATGACATCAGCGAGTTCTTGCTGGATTGGATGGAACGCTTCGCTCCCTACGGACCGGAAAACAACCGCCCCGTTTTCCTCACCACCAACGTCTGTGTGGCAAATTATCCCTACAACGTTGGGCGCAACCATCTCAAACTGAAGGTGGTCAAAGACGGCGTCACGCTTGATTTGATCGGCTACAACCTCGGTGACTATCTCACTCTGATCAAAAAGAACAGCATTCTGGACATCGCCTACACACTCGAATATAACCGTTTTGGCAATAAAACCACGATCCAGGGCAAGCTGCGGGACATTCACTATCGGAGAGCAGTCAAATGAAACCTGCCGGTCTGTTTGTCCTGATCATGGCGATCCTGCTATCCGCTTGCGCAACGGGAAGATTTTCCGCGGGAAGGGACATATCCTCCATCGCTGAAATCATGACTCAGGATAGCCCCGGCAACAACGACAAGGCACTCTATGAACCGCGCACAGGCACGCTTTTCGTGCTGCAGCGCGAGACCCACGAGATCCACATTTATAGGGAAAACATCCGCATCAACAGCATCGGCGGATTGGGCTTTGAGCGCATCAACTTCCAGCGTCTCAGCGATATAGCTTTGGATTCAGAGGGCAGTCTGCTGGTTTTGGATACCATGCACCGCCGGATCAAGAAATTCACCCCAGAAGGGAAATACATCAGCGAGATCGCATTATCCGAAACCCAGCAACCGGAGTATTTCTGCCCCGGCGGAGAACAAAACATCTTCGTCTATGATGCCGCCATGCAGGAAATCATTTGTTATTCTTTGTTCGACGCCTCAGTGCTTTATCGCTTTGGCAAGTTCCAGCTTTCGCGCGTGTCTGCGCTTTCTTGCGGAAGAGATTATATTGTGGCGTATTGCGTCTCGGAGAATGACAGCCAGGTGTTTTTCACCCTTGGGCAATTTAAACAGAGCCAGTCGGGACAGCTTGTCTATGATTCGTTCAACAATCCGCTTTCAATGGAAAAGCTTAAAGACACAGCCACTTACAGCTCACTATTGCGGATCTCCGAAACCCAAACGCCGATACCTTTAATGCAGAGCAGCGGAGCCATGTCCCTCTACCGCGAATATCTCTCTATCCCCTTTGAGGGCTACGTAAAAGTCTATCAGCTCCGCTATGAAAGGAATATCCAATGAAGCTAAAAAACATGCTGCTTTTGCTGCTTGGCGTGGTGATGCTCTCGCTGTCCAGGTTGCCTTTGCATCTCGGCTGGCTGGCTTTTGTAGGTTGGATCCCTCTGCTGGCGATCTTTGAAAGCGGATGCACTTCTGCCCGCAGACTGCTGCAGATGTCTTTCATCTTTTCGCTGATCTATCTCGGAGTCGTGTTCTATTGGGTTGGCAGCGTCACTATTGGCGGGTTGATCGGCCTCATTATTCTCTATGCCGGGTTTTATTTTATCGTTTTCTATATGATCCAGCGGGTGTTTCTCGTGGTTCCGCGCTGGCGCTACGTAGCTTTTGTGTGTGGAATCCTGAGCTTCGAGTTTTTGCAAAACTTCGGTGAGAACCGTTTTCCGTGGTTCAACACCGCCTATTCGCTTGCGGACTATACCGTTTTGATCCAGATTGCCGATCTCGGTGGCGTGCTTGGGATCTCCCTGCTCATCTTATTGGTCAATCTCGGGCTCTACCGCCTTTTAAGGCGGAAGGGCTGGAGCATCCTTGCGGTTGTCCTGATTTTCGTGTCCTGGGTGGGCTATGGAGTCTTCAGGATGAACAGCATTAAAATGGGACGGATCGATGCCGGCATTCAGGTGATGCAGCCATCTATCCCTCAGGAAGATAAGTGGGACGAAGATCAATATCAGATGATCCTGAAACGCTATCATGAGCTCACTTTCGCTGCCGCGGAGGATGGTGCAAAACTGGTCATCTGGCCCGAAGCCGCCATGCCGGTTTATCTGACGCACGATTATTCACGCTTGAATGATCTCTACGAAATCATCGAAAGCGCCAATGTCGATGTCTTCACCGGCTTTCCGGATTACGCACCCGCGCCGCCAAGCCACTTTGCCGATAAGTATTATTACAACGCTGCTACGCTTTTCAAGCCCAAACGTCCGCCGGATAAGATCTATCACAAAAACATTCTTGTTCCCATCGGTGAACGCATGATCTGGCTGGCATATTTTCCCTTCCTCTCCAAACTACAGTTCGGTCAGGCAAACTGGGAGTTCGGCACCGAGCTATGTTATTATCAAAGCGGGGACTATATCTTTTCTCCCTCGATCTGCTATGAGACCGCGTTTGCAGGAATCAACCACCGCATGGCAATCCGCAAGGAAGCAGGGCGTCTGATAAAAAGCGATTATCTGGTCAATATCACCAATGACGCCTGGTTCGGAACTTCCTACGGTCCCTGGCTACACGCGATGATGATGAAATTCCGCGCCGTGGAAAACCGCATCCAAATCTACCGCAGCGCCAATACCGGCATCTCGATAATCATTGATCCTTTGGGCAGAGTCATCGCGAGAGCGGATCTCTTTGAAATAAAGAACATTAGCGCTGACCTTTACAGAACTCCGACGATTCCCATCATCCGTCGTATCCATCCCTATCCCTGGCTCTTTGTGATCCTGACGCTGTTGCTTTTTGGCGCGTCGCTATTTAAAAGGACGCCGGATCGGAAAGTGAGGCTTTGATGAAAAAACACTTTTACACTATCGGCGAAGTGAGCAATCTCCTTGATCTGAGACCCTCCGTGATCCGTTTCTGGGAAACCGAATTCAGCTTTATCCGTCCGAGACGCGAAGAACGGCGCATCCGAAAATATGACGAGCCGACCATCCAGATGCTCAAGCGGATCAAGGATATGCTCTATAATCAACGCTTTACGATCGAAGGTGCGAGGCAGAAACTCAAAGCTGAGCGCCGCAGTGCGCGTAAAGGCGAACCCGTTTCCGAGACCATCGAATCCCCCGTGCCAAAACAAACAGCCCCAATCGCGGATAATACTGCCAAACAACTGCTTGGCGAACTGCGGGAAAAACTCCTGTCCATTAAAATCCAATGCGAACAATTGAAAAGGAACACATAGATGAACTTCGCTGATATCATCATCACCCTGCAACAATATTGGGCAAAGCAAGGCTGCAACTTGGTTCAGCCCTATGACATCGAAATGGGAGCCGGCACCTTTCATCCGGCAACCTTCTTTGGCGCCCTGGGCTCGAAACCGGTTTCCATCGCCTATCCGCAAGCCTGCCGTCGTCCAAAAGACGGACGTTATGGCGAAAATCCCAATCGCCTGCAACACTATTATCAGTTTCAAGTGATCATCAAACCCTGTCCCGAAGACATCCAAAACCTATATCTGAAAAGCCTTTCCGCCATCGGAGTGGAGATCGAAAAACACGACATCCGCTTCGTTGAGGATGATTGGGAATCCCCCACATTGGGCGCCTGGGGACTGGGTTGGGAAGTGTGGCTGGACGGCATGGAGATCAGTCAATTTACATATTTTCAACAGGTTGCGGGGATGAATCTCTTCCCGGTGAGCGTGGAACTGACCTACGGTCTCGAACGCCTGGCGATGTATATTCAGGATATCGACGACTATCGCGATCTGAAGTGGAACGACAATACCCGCTATGGCGAACTCTTTTTCAACCGGGAAGTGGAGTTTTCAGACTATAACTTCAACGCTGCGGACACCGCTCTGCTCTTTGATCTCTTCTCTGATTACCAAAAGGAATGCGTCGCGCTGCTGAAAAAAAGGCTCGTCTATCCCGCTTACGACAGTCTGCTACGCTGTTCCCACACCTTCAATCTGTTGGACGCCCGCGGTGTGATCAGCGTCACCGAACGCGCCGCCTATATCGCCAAGATCCGTAATCTGGCACGCGAAACGGCAGAGGCCTATCTGGAAAAATATGAAAACGCCGCCAAGGAGACACCATGAAGAAACACGCTTATGAAAATATCATGAACCCCCTTTCCGCCCTCGAGTCACAGCTTCTGCAAGTGCCTGTCCGCAAAGGATATGACGGAATCGAACACGCAGTTCTCATCTTTGAGGAGGATCCGCAGAACTTCTTTGAAGCGCTGGCTCCGGTGGTGCGTTTTATCCAAAAAAACCACCTTGGAGAACCACTGATCATCAACCGTCTCTTTATCGAAACCTCTTTGGATTCCTATCCGCTGGAGTTTATCGATATCTGTTCAAGCTATCGCAACCTCTTTGCCAAAAAGGACATGTTAGCGGATCTGCGCTTTGCCAAGATGGACGTCCGCCTGCAGATGGAACGCGAACTCAAAGGCAACTGGTTGCTCACGCGCCAGGCGGTGCTTGAACATCCCAAGCGGATCAGACGCATAAAAGAGGTCATAAACATGTCACGTTTCGCGCTCTACCCCGTTGTGAAAGGCTTTTTTGCACTTACGGACAAGACGGTTCCCAAGGATCTGGAAAGCGCGATCGCCCCCGCCGCGCAGATTTGCGGAATCGATCTCGAATTCCTGAGAGCGCGGGTTAAGGACCTCCAGGACGTCTATGCCTACCTCCGGATGTTGGAGAATCTGATGATCCGCGTGCAGAGTTGGGAGCTGTGATCCGCAGCAGCTATATCTTTGATAATGACAAAGTTCCAGCTCTGGCATTAGCTATACACAGCGGGCATCACCTGCCGGAGGAATTGCTCAGTATAAGCGGAATCGGCAAAGCTGAGCGTTTCCGGGAAGAGGATCCTTATACAGACCGGATCGCGGAGCTTTTTCCAAATCGCATCCTTCCGCGCAGCAGCAGATTCGCAGTAGATCTTAACCGCGTGCGGGACAAGGCTATATACATTGTACCGGAAGATTGCTGGGGTCTGAAAGTGCGCAGGACTCCCATCCCGGATGACGTTCTATTAAAACTGCAAATTGATTATGACGATTGGTATAAACTCCTTAAATATCAAATAGATCGGCTGCTGGCGATCCATCCATTTCTCTTGGTGCTCGATCTGCACAGCTTCAATCACCGCCGCGGAGGAAAAGACGCTCCTCCCGATCCCCAAATCAAAAACCCGGATATCATCATCGGACGCAGCAACTTGGATCACAAGCACTATCCAGCAGCGCAAAGCCTTTGCGATCTTTTGAGCTCAGCCTCCTTTCAAGGTGGAACGATCGATTGCCGCTCAGATGTCAAATTCACCGGCGGGTATCTTTCCCGTTGGCTGAATCATCACTATTCGGATCGCCTCATCTGTCTTGCGATCGAGTTTAAGAAGATCTTCATGGATGAATGGAGCGGGGAATTGTTTGCTCCCGCTTTCGAGGAGCTGAAGTCTCTGTTTTTCCATGCAGTGCGGCGCTGGTTGAAAGAAACATATCAGATCGTTCTCATGGAACGCCTCCTCATGGAACGCCGACGTCCCCGTCGGCAACCGTAGCGATGAACCTGACACATCCACCAATTTTGTAACCAATCCACAATTCTCTAAACCATCCACAAATCTGTAATCGATCCACAAATCTGTAAACCGATCCCGCGAACAAGAACCGACGGGGACGTCGGTAATTCCATAATCATGGAACGCCGACGTCCCCGTCGGCGACAGTAGCGATGAACCTGACACATCCACCAATTTTGTAACCAATCCACAATTCTCTAAACCATCCACAAATCTGTAATCGATCCACAAATCTGTAAACCGATCCACAATTCTCTAAACCATCCACAATTCTCTAAACCATCCACAATTCTGTAAACCGATCCACAATTCTGTAATCGATCCACAATTCTGTAACCGATCCCGCGAACAAGAACCGACGGGGACGTCGGTAATTCCATAATCATGGAACGGAAAATATCCG
>JAUYAR010000066.1 GCA_030693415.1 Candidatus Cloacimonadaceae bacterium
ATGCATGAGCAATCGCTGATTGCCAATCTGAACATCTCCCAAATCTGTCAAGAAAATGTGAAATGGAAGCACTTAGACCACTTATTCTCCAAGTGCTCTGGTAAAGCAGCGTAGAATGGTGATGGTTTTTGAACAGTCTCAGAAAAGGACGCAATCAAAAAGTGAAAATGGTAGTTGACAAATCTTAGCGCTTGGAGATTATTGCCCAATCTTGAACTAAGTCGATATCCGACCCTAACCTTCCAAAAAGGAGCTAACCATGAAGTTCATCGAAATACTCGCTCAGATCAAAGCCGTGCTGAACAATTTTGCCGGAGTGGGCATGTCCTTTGGCAAGCCGATGCAGGTCAACGATATCACCATCATTCCCGTTGCCAAGGTCAGTTTTGGCTTGGGCGGCGGTGGCGGAAGCACTCCTGTCAAAGACTCCCCAAAGAAAATAGATGCCGATTCCCCGGAAGCAGATGACAGTTCCGGCATGAACGAAGGCGGCGGTGGCGGTGGAGGGATCACCACTTCCCCAGTGGGTATCTATACCATCAAAGGCGACAAAGTGAAGTTTTATCCCGTGGTCGGCTTGAAGGAAGTTGGAATCTTCATAGGCGTTTTCTTCATGCTGTTTTTCCGCATGATGAAACTCTCAGCCAAGCTCAAGAAAGATAAAAAGAGGATAGGATAATTGCTCTGCATCATAAGTAAAAGCAACTTCGCTCCATTCAATATCGCGACCGAGGAGTTTATTCTCAAAAACTTGGATCAGGACGTCTTCCTGCTCTATCGAAACACACCCTCGATCATCGTCGGAAAGCACCAAAACACGCTCTCCGAGATCAATTATGACTACGTCAGGCAACACGCGATCCCCGTGGTGCGCAGAATGACCGGTGGCGGCACCGTCTTTCACGACATGGGCAACCTCAATTTCTGCTTCATCATGCAGGAAATCTCAAATGATGCCCGATCCTTTGAAAAATATACACTGCCGGTAATCTCCGCACTGAAATCACTGGGTATAGACGCCCGTCTGGAAGGACGCAACGACCTCACCATCAATGGCTTGAAGTTCTCCGGTAACGCCCGCGGCGTCTTTGGCGGCAAGGTGCTCCAACACGGCACGATCCTCTATTCTTCACAGATGGCGGATCTCTCAAGCGCCCTGCAGTTTAATCCATTGAAGTTCAAGGACAAAGCGGTCAAATCCATCCGCGCCAGGGTCACCAACGTTTGCGATCATCTGAGCGAACCCCTCGAACTGGATGCCTTTATCGCTTTGATCCACAACGAAGTGCGCAGTCTCTTTGCCGATGCGGTGGATCATGAATTTTCTTCAAAGGAGCTTGATGCCATCCAGGAATTGGTGGATAGCAAATATGATACCTGGGAATGGAATTACGGCAGCTCACCGAAGTTCAATCACCGTGGCGCGATACGCTGCACCGCAGGCACCATCGAAATCTATACCGAGATAGAGAAAGGGCGCATTGCAGACATCCGCGTCTTTGGCGATTTCTTTGGCACCCGCGATCCCAGCGAGTTCGAAGATGCGCTCAAAGGCACGCTCCACCGGGAAGACGAAGTGATCAAAGTGCTTGAAACAATGCCGCTTGACGAGATTTTCGGACTCGTCACCCCGCTGGAATTGAGCAAGGCATTATTTTAGTATTACCACAGAGAACTACAAGGCGCAGCCTCACCCATTCACTTGTTCACCCAAAAAATGGGTACCGGGTTTCAAACCCGGCACCCATTTAGTTTGAGAGGTCATGAACCGACGGGGACGTCGGTAAATCCATAATCAAGGTCTCGGTAGGCGCACACCCGCTTTAGCAAACGAGATAACTCATCGCACAAACAGGATTATGGACAGGTAGCGCTTTACTTTTTAGTGGAGTAATCAAGCTCTTCGAAGGCTTTGGTAGCCTTGAATTCGTTGTAAAGAGCTTCTTCGTTGCGAATGTTGTTATAGAGGTTCTTGCGAACTTCGGTCTTGGGGATTTTCATCTGGATATAGGTGGTGAAACGCGGTCCGCCATATTCGGTCACTTTTCGGGTTTCAGTGCGACCAGGGATGACGCCGGAAAACTTTGCCGAGGAAATTACTTTGACCACTTTCTCAGTGAGGGCGAGGATTTGGGGTTCAAACACGCCGGTTTCGCTTTCAAAGTTTTTGATCATGCCCTTGACTTCGGTTTCCACAAACTGGGCGGCTTCCAAAAGTGCGTTTGCCTTGGCTGCGTCCATAGACGCGGTTTGGCTCACCTTGGTAGCCATCCCGTAAGTGCAGACATAAGCTTCGTCCGCTTGGACGTTCCACCAGGGTGGGAAGTTCACCAGCTCGCCATCGGTTTTGACCTTGTTTTTGCCGCAACCCATAAATGCAAGTAGCATCAACACGGCGAGTAGCACCAACATCAGTTTCGTTGTTTTCATTCTTTCCTCCATTTCGGTTATCGAATGTTGCTTTCGTTTTCTATCCAACTGATTTTGTTCAGTGGAATAATCTGCTGATTTTTGTCAATCTTAAAAACAGCCCAGAGGTTGCCAAATTGTTCCGAAGGAATGCTAAAAGAGGCTTGAAGTTTCTCATCCCCATACACTTGGACGATCGCGCCGCTGCGAGAAAGATAATTGGAAGTGCGGTCAAGGCGGTTTGAAAAGTCATGCACATGGTAAGCATATTCTCCGGCGGCGGGCTTGTAGATCGTCACTGTTTCCGGTCCATAGCCGTCCATGTCGTCTCGATCGAGAAAATCCCTGCCGGCGATGAGCACACGGTTTCGATACCAGAGATGAAATCTGCCGGAATCCGGATGCGGACCACTGAGATGAGCGTCCAGATCATGAGGGCGCGAACCCCAGGTGAGCACGATGCGAAACTCCTTTGCCTTGGGGGCAATGGCAAAGACGAATTCCCGAGGATTCTCGTCAAAGCCCATCACGGCGTTCACCGAAGTGTTGATATAGCCCGCTTTGACGATGTCCAAACGGTAAGAACCGATCTCCACCGGGATGAAAGCAATGCCGCTTTCGTCTGTCTGCACGGAAGGATAGCGATCTTCGCCACCGCTGATATGCAGATCGGCACCGGAAATTCCGGCTCCGCTGACGGCATCCACCACCATCACCATAAAGATCCTCGTGCGGGGAAAAAAGCGGATCTCGCCATCGAGAGTGGCATTGGCAGCATCGAGAGTGAAGACCTTGCAGGTGAGCCCCAAACCCTTGTCGATCTCAAAGCGCTGCATCAAACGGACGCCCTGATAGACGCTGATCACCGGTTTCGCCAAGCGGATCAAACGCAGATCCGGATTGACGTCGTCATCGGCAAATTTGTCCCTGATCCAAAATGAGTAATAGCCTTCCCTTCGGTTGATCTCAAAACGCTGTTCGCCGCCGCCATAGTATTGTTCTCCGAGAGAGACAATCGCGAAGCCCAAAGCGACGGATTTGGCAACGCCTTGCACAAAAGCGTTTTGTCCGTCCAGGTTGCCGCTCAGGATGCCGTTCAACTCACCACTCATTATATCCCACTCCAGCACGATGCTATACTCCGCCCCGGCTGCAAAGAGCCCCGCGGCAAAGGTCAACAGGACAATGATCATCATCAGGTTTTTTAGCATACATCACACCTCTGCGGCAGGATTGTTTCACCACATCTTTTGTCAAGCAATTTTGTTTTTTTCCAAGGCATCGGGTGGAAGAGATCAGAGATGAGAGATGAGGTATCCAGAAAAAAGGGGACGGAACATGATAGGGGTAGGGGAGTTATCCATTACTGGCTCCCCTCCCTCCGAACCGTACGTGCGGTTTTCCCGCATACGGCTCTCCAGAAAACAGGTATCTCATGTAAGAGACCGGCATAATTCACTGTGGGCTTCGGTTAATGAG
>JAUYAR010000067.1 GCA_030693415.1 Candidatus Cloacimonadaceae bacterium
TAACTCATAAATACTATGTAACTATATATTAGATAATACTCTAGCAATACTGGCTCTCAGTAGCGGAACGAGTGGCTCTATTTTTTGGAGGAGTGGCTCTCATCAAGCGGAATGGGTGGCTCAGTTACTCCGGAATATCCACTTGGCTAACTATACCACAGTTACACTTATTCTTGAAGTGGTACTCAATGAGCTCTACAAGCTCATTCTTTGTTTTTGGCTTATGCTCTCTGATAAGTTTCATAACAGGGACTGACTTGTAAGGAGCTGATATCCCCTGATTTCCATTCAGTAAATTTAGTTCTCCACCTGTGAGCGACATGCTTTCTCCAATTCTCTACTATATTGGATTACTATGTTGTTACTCATCTTCTCGTAAAAGATAACATGAATATCATCGTTAATTTTAAATGGCAAATGCTTTGCATCCTTGAATGAAACTGGTTTTATGCTTACTGCTAATGTGCCCAACCAACCATCTATGTTCTGTCCCTCGTCCGTTACTGTAGCTTCTATGAAATCGAGTTTGTATCGTGAAGAGAACAATTCAAAAATTGCCTTCTGGATGCTTAGTCCCATATAAGTCTTATCATACAAGAACTCTTTCATCCACTTCTCCACATCGTCAAGACTCAACGAATCTATTACAGCTTTAAAGTCTTGCAGTTTATTGTACAGTTTTCTGGAAGCTGTATCTATAGAATCAGGGAATAATTCTGTGTGTTTCTCAATCCACTCCTCAAGAGATTTTGGCTTCAAACTGATGAACAATGTACTCAAATGACCCACGATTTTTTTATCGGTAGACCTGGCAAATGTATTAGCCTGAACCATTAATGGTCGTGAATACTTTGGAAAACTTCGGTCATTTAAACCCAATAACTCTTTGATGGAATCAAATTTTATCTTCTCAGTTTTAATTTTTGGACTAACCTTTTTAGGAGATTGTTTCTTGGCTACCATACGTGTACCCTCACTTAAAATCGTAACTTATCACTAAGCCATCTTTTGTCTTCTCGTAATAGATCATATCGACACAAATACTTATAGGTGATGTGAGCATACCAGACCATGTTGTTGGTTTGATGCTCACGAATCTATCTCCGATTACTCCGTCAATGTTCTGTGATTCTTCTTGGGCTGTAGCAATTCTATATGTAGTAAATTCTTGTTCAGAAACGTGTTGAAGGATAGCTTCTTGAACCTTCAGCCCTGCAAATGTCTTCGTGATAACAAGATCCTTAATCCATTCTTCAACCACGTCCTTTGTAATTAATTCAATTGCTCGTTTGAATTGTTCAATCATACCATAAACTCTTGTAGCTGCGTCTTCAATTGCGGTCGGGTGGGATTGAAGATACCACTCTTCCCATTCTCGAAGGTTTCTACCTGGAAATTCTTGGATTAGATCGCTCATTTTACCTACAACACTCGGCCTTGTACCCTGTGCATTTTGATTAGCTAAGTTCATCAGCTGTGTTGTGTATTTTGGGAAACCAGGCACAGAAGCATTCAATAATCGAAACAACTCTTCATTTTTGATTTTCGTGCTAACTGCCATTTGGGTCACTCCTTTTCCTTTATTTTGATTTTTTATCGTATAAACTGGAAAAGGTCAGGATCGAATGAATGACTTACATGTCAATTGATAATTTCTGGGCGAATATTAACATATTGCATGGTAATACATTATCAAACATGTTTCGTTGTGTTTTGCCTCCACTGTTACAAGAGAAAAGGAGATTGTTTTATGGTGTCACCTACCGGTTCAGCACCGAGTTTATGCGATCTGGTCATATTTGATACTCATTGCGGGTGATTTAGTTGATAACTCAACTGATAGACATTATACTGAGTAGCAAACCCATTTATTACTCAGATTATTCATGACAAAGCGAGTATAGACTATTATATCTAACAGTCTCCAGGCAGAGAAAGGTAAGATGATTGATTCATGTTTGACTTGTTATCTATGATATGCATACCAATCTAAAATAGTTAGAATACTGGCATATTAAACAATCTCCCAGATGAGTCCTTATCATGTAGCTTCAAAACAATATCATCATTATCCAACGTATATTCGTAAGATGCATCGTGCGGCCAGTCTGATGCAATAACGGTAATTATATACTGAATCCCCGATTCAACACAAACCCTTTTCACATAGTTGAGAAGCTGGATTTTCTTTCTGTCATCGAGACCTTCTAATATCCCATCGTGATAAACAAACTTGAAAAATGGTTGATTTGCATAGACTTGAAGGACTGATAGATCGAACATAGCGCACAAAACCTGTTTATAAGACGTCCCTCTGCTTAGACTTGTTATTCTCCCAGTATCGACTATTTCGGCTTCAAATTCAAAATTGTCATTTTTGTTTTTAGTGATGGAGATTATGGCTTCTTCTCCTAAAACCTCTTTGACTGCATTGGAAAAACACATTCTGATTTCGTTATATGTTCTATTCCCGATCTTTATTTGCTGCTCAATGCTGTCAACCGTGTTTGATCGTTCAGTTTTTAACTCCTTGATTCGCTTTTCAAGAGCTTCCAATTTCAAGATTAGCTCTTTCATTCTCTCAAGAAGCTCCCTTTGTGTTTTTAATTCAATGAGTTGCTTTTGGTAAGCCTTCATTCTTCTACCAGTATTCGTTTCCTTGAGAATAGATAAAGCTTCCTGTCTCTCTTCATTAAATCTTGATAGGTCTTCATTAATCGATTGTAACTCAGCCATTAGGGAGCTATGTCTTGTCGATAAGAAACGCTTTCTGTCGGTTGTTATTTTTCTGTTGAACTCTACTAATTTGTTGTAGTCGTTAATCAACTGATCACTAAAATAAAAGGATGCATCCTCAAAGACTTTTTTCGTCTTATTAACATCTTCGACACAATCCAGCTCGAGTTGCTTTTTAATCTTTTCTGCCTCAGTATTCATTGAGTATCTAATCTCATTCAATGCAGCTATGGATGTATCAATTTTCGTAACAAGCTCATCAGATATTCTCTCATCTATCTCCTTAAAGTTGAACGAATCAAATGACGACTCAATGTTGCATATTTCGTTGTCTATAACAAGTATCTTGCCATTGAGTTTATCAATGGAGTCAATAGTGCCTGGGAATTCCCTTCGTTCAAGACGAATCTGGGATTCCACATCGTGTATATCGTCATCAATATCATAAGTCCTTTCCATCTGCTGACCATCAAAACCCAATATCTGGATCAGGTATGGCTTCCAATCTTTATGTTTCCCCTTGTATTGATTTGGCTGAAAAACATCTTGATAATCATGTTGAGATCTGAGGAAGTATGGAAGTCCTGTCCGATAAGACCAAGGTTTTATCACTCTGAATGATAGATATGCATCCAATATCGTTTTTGCTTTGTTTAAAGGCACATCTGTATAACTCCATATGTCCATGATTTCATCACTGAAATCTTGGTTTCTTGAATCGTGTTCGAAGAAAGAAATCTTCGTATGTGAGTTTACAGCTCTTCTAATTGTCAAATATTTACTTCTGCTTGGCAGACGCAGTTCGATATAAAAAACATAGTTCTTAAAAAGTGCATAATGCTTGAATAAGAAGTTCTCATCAGTACGTTTTTTAAGGAGCATAAAGTCAATTAGATCGATTAGAGTTGTCTTACCTAAGTTATGAGTATCCTTATCGTAATTCTCTGGATCAGTGATATCTGCGTATATGACGTTTATGCTATTCTCATTAAACTCAATGTCGTGAAAATGGTTCTTGAAATTCGAGTATAATTTACTTATCTGCATTTATCATCCAAATATACAAAGCTATCGTTCTGCGAGAAATATTCAATAGCACCTAACATATACAGAAGATCGAGGGCTGGTAGAAGATTAGAGTTAACTTCATTAATCCCTTTTGGTATTCTATACCGATCTTCCATTTTAATGACGAGTTCTGAGAAACCAATTACCTTATGTTTTCTGATAATATCCAATGCACAACCCGAAAGATAAAGTGCAGATTTATTGTATGCAAAATGCCTGGACGGTTTTATCATGCTCGCCTCCCAATATCGCAAGTGCAGTACATATAATAAAGAAACACACGAGTAAGTTTTTTATTACTTCCAAGGTAGCTATCTCCCTTTATCAAGCTATAGTTTATCGCTGTCAATATCGAATCCATGCACACTCCATTAGCTAATTCTGTAAGAACTTTTTGCTGCAAATGCTCAGTAGATTCGACATACTTGTTGTAGTAAAACTCATTCAAGGGGTCGCTTAAGTACAAGTCAATTAATGCAAAAAAACTAAAAGCAGTATCTTGTATGTGTTTGAAGTAATCTTGGCTTAAGTTATTCACTTCGTTTTTTTTCAGTAGATCAAGGTATGTTAGACTATCATCTTTTTCCCGTGGTTCTATATTGGTTAGCACAGTCGAGAAAGCTTGTATAACTTTCCCCAACTCATCGGGGATAATTGTCAAAGGAGAATAGAAAAAATCCACACCGTACTTTTTTGGTAATTCAACGTTTAGCCTAAGATGCTCGTCGATCATCTCAATCCCAACTAAGTAGATTGCTGACTCTTGTAATCCAGTTTCCTGCGAGATATATTGAGTAATCTCGTTAGAAGTTAAGGATGATAGCTTACGATTGCTGAATAGAATGTAGAAATCTAATCTTCCCGCGTCTTTGAGACTTTTAATTTTTGGGATTTCTTTTTTAATGGTCGATTTATCATTAGAGAAAAACCTTGCATCTGAAAAACTAGAGATAGGATTATCCGAATGTTTGGCTTGGATGACATGCTTTCCCTCTTTGCTGAACAATTTTGAGAATCCGTTGTAATAAGCATCACGACCGCCATCTTTGCCCGTAGAGAAGTGCTGAACAGCAACACCAAATATCTCCACACATAATCCTGTTACCAGTTTTTCAAACTCCTCAGGATACAATCCACTCAAATCATATTTCATAAGCCACCTTGTGAGCGAACAAACAGAGTAATGATCCATTTATTGTCAATACAATTCGTCAACCACCAATTATACTCTGGGTCCTGCACTTCCAGTGAAAAGGTGGGAACGGAGTATGCGATCCGGAAACACCTACCGGATTCATCTCTGAGTCGTATTCTATCTGATCGTCATTGATCCATGGTGCAAGTGCTTTGATGTATTCTCTGGCATCATCCAGGCTATTGGACTTGGTATCAAGTGCCATGAGGTTATCCATCACTTCGATGGCATCGTTTAGAGGATAGACTCTATCCTGGGCAGCCAATGCCCGACAGATGTCACTGGTGCGATCATCCAAGATCACTACGAGCTTGTAGTATCTCGCTTTGGCTTTCTTATATCCTTGCAGTCTTCCGAATTCTCGTATTCTGAGAGCAGTATGCTCTGCCAGTCCCTGCCAGTAGTGCGATGATCGGTTGGCAAGGTCATTGAACTGGTCTTTGAGAGTATCTGCCAGCATCTCCTTGGTATAACCTTGCTCAATGGCTTTAGAGAGGGTGTCTGCGAAGTTCTGCCTGACGTCTGCTTCAAAGTGGTTCCCGATCCAGAACAACTGCTGCTTCTGAATAGTGGATGAGAGATGCTGATCTTCAATGCCCCAGAGTCCGATACTGGTCTTGGTTGGGGCTTGCACTTGGGTGTCCTTGAGTCCGAGCCGCACACAGCGGTCTATTATCGCCTTGGTGGGCTCATTGACCAGTGCTGCGAAGTCATCTCCCAATTGAGTATTAATGATGCCAATAAGCTTATCTATGGAGTCCTTGTTGATCTTCTCGGCTCGGGGTATGTCACTCAGCATCTGGATAGCAAGCCGGGTCGCATCTCTGATCTCGGTTTTCCAGGCATTGTTGAGGACCCGGTAGTACTCAAGCATCAGCGTATCATAGTAGTTCATTAGAAGGAAAATCTCCTAACTTTGACTCTGTTCCTGCCAATATCGTATTCTGAGAAGCGTTCCAGACATCCTGCCAGAGCATCACAGCCATCGATATAGCCATCAGGATAAGTGAGGAATTGGCTGATCAGGGTTGGTGTGTCCTGGCCTTCCGGAAAGAGGATCTTGGCTGTCTCGATGATGGTCTCGGTTCTCTCGATGCGCAGATTCTTGTTATCCTTGTTATCGATCCGCTTGATTCGATGACTTATGGGAGGCAGATGGTTATCTGCAGCCCACCTGTCGAAGTCAGCAAGGATACGTGCCTGACCATAGGTGGTTTCACAGGCTGCCCGGGCTTTAACCCTGTAGATTCGATCAAGCTCCTGATAGGCATCGTAGTAGTATCTGAAGAACTTGGTGTTCTCTGTCTGACGTATCCAGACATGGATCACATAAAAGCGATTTCCATCATAGCCAATGGAGATAACAGCTTTGTAACAGCCCTTCTCTCCCCAGGCAGGGTCGGCATAGAGCCAGACCCGTTTCATCTGAGATGGTTCGGGAAGGGTTCTATACTTGGTGAACCAGTGGTTCTTGAAGATGTTCCCTTCGATTACCGGCTGTCCAAGCATCTCTCTCTGATAGCCGGTATGTCCGAACTTGGCTCGCAGGTTTGGTAGAGTGGCAGTAGGGTATTGCTCTTCCCAAGTGGACTTGCCATGCATATCTTCGAGGGAGAAGCGCAATATCGCCTTTTGGTGGGTCTTTAATGCAATCTGGTAGCTAACGTCTAATTCTGGATTATCTGCCCGTAAATCGCCTAATATGAGCTCCTGATACTGGCAGATGGAGTAATTGGGATGTACCAGGTTACCGAGCCAGACGATCTTGCCACTTCCCCCGGGTGAGAGTGCTCCGGCAAGCTCCTGGGTGATCTTCTCCATGCGTCTCTTACCAATGGACTGGTTACCCATATTCTCTTCTTTGTCTATATCATCACAGACGATCAGTCCGGGTCGCTTGGCAGTCTTGGGATTGATAGTTCCACGATGAGACTGCTTTATACTCCTGGCTCTGATTCTCGCTTTGTTCTTGAGATAGAAGTCGAGATCGAAGGCATCCACAGGCTGCAGTTCAGGATAGTCCATTGTGAGCCGCTTATTGTTCTGCAGTTCATGCAAGGTGAAGGCTGTGCGTTCCTGTGCCAGATCTACGTCTGCGGCTGTATGGATCACGTAACGCTCACCTTTAATGATCTTCCAAATCGGATAGACCACTCCCATGAGTACCGTTTTGCCCAGCCCACGAAAACCGGTAATGGCGATGATGCCTGAGCCCTTATCAGTCTCATCGAACATAGTCTCATGTGCTGGGCAAAAAGGTAGTGGGAAGATATGCGGGAAATAGGTGTGGCAGAAGA
>JAUYAR010000068.1 GCA_030693415.1 Candidatus Cloacimonadaceae bacterium
GGGTCTATTACATGGTGATGGAATATGCGGAGGGGAATATGCTGAAAGAGCTGATTGCGATGACCGGTCCCATTCCCGAACCGCGTGCCCTCCATATTTTCAAGCAAATCGTCAATGCCCTGGCTTATGCCCATTCCAAAGAGATTATTCACCGGGATATCAAACCCTCAAATATCATGATCGACGCGTCCGATAATATCAAGGTTATGGATTTTGGCATTGCCAGATTGATGAGCGACGGACATCTCACGCGCACCGGAACCAAGCTTGGAACCCTTTTCTATATGAGCCCGGAACAAGTCATGGCGCAAAGAGACATCGATCATCGCAGCGACATCTATTCCGCCGGGATCGTTCTCTATGAAATCCTCACCGGCAAGCTACCGATCGAGACCGATACGGACAGCGATTTCATGGTCATGAAAGCGATCACCGAGCAGGAAATACCCGATCCCCGAACCGTCTATCCCCATATCACTGAAAAGAGCGTATCCATCTTGGGCAAAGCGACAAAGAAACAGAGGGAAGACCGCTATCAGGATTGCAGCGAATTCTATGCTGACTGCTGCGGGGATACTTCAGCACCAATTTTTTCGTTCCGGAATAATCCCGGAGACCGGGGCAAACAAGATAAGCCCCCAAGCTCAAAACCGGAAGCTATTCCCAAGCCGATTAACCCGATCGATATGATTATGGTTGAAGGCGGAACTTTTGAGAGGATCGCCACAAACCCTGGTTTTTGGAAAGCACTATTCGGAAGCTCTATTAGTTCCTCAGTAACGCTTTCTTCATTCTATGTGGGCAAATGTCAGATTACACAAAAAGAGTGGGGAGAGGTAATGGGAAACAATCCTTCATATTTTGAAGGCGACGAACTGCCGGTGGAGCAAGTGTCATGGTATGATGCGGTGGATTTTTGCAATAAGCGCAGCCTCAAAGAGGGTCTGAAACCTTGCTACAGCATCGGGGGCAACACAAAACCGTCAAGCTGGAGCAGCGGCAGCATCGTTTGCGACTGGAGTGCTGAAGGTTATCGTCTGCCCACTGAAGCGGAATGGGAATATGCAGCCCGGGGTGGAAACAAAAGCAAAGGCTACAATTACAGCGGGTCAAATGACATCAATGCCGTGGCTTGGTTTATTGGCAATTCGGGAGAGAAAACTCATTCCGTGGGCACCAAAAGCGCAAACGAACTCGGTATCCATGACCTGACCGGCAACGTCTGGGAATGGTGTTGGGACTGGTATGATGAGGAATACTATAGCAAAAGCCCAAGCTCCGACCCCCGCGGGGCAAGCTCAGGTGATTATCGCGTGCTGCGTGGTGGTTCTTGGAACTACCGTGTCAACTGCTGTCGGGTTGCCTACCGCAGCTTCATCAATCCCGATTACAGGTACGGCAGCATCGGCTTTCGGGTCTTCAGGGCTATCCATTAAATGGACTTTGGCTCTTTGGTCTTTGGTCTTTGAAAATCCGCAGTAGGCGGACCGAAAAATTATATGAAACAGGAACGGCAGACGTCCCCGTCTGCCAAATCCCGGCAGGGCTTTACATTGTGCCGGTCACCA
>JAUYAR010000069.1 GCA_030693415.1 Candidatus Cloacimonadaceae bacterium
AACGAAGCCAATAGCTGAACTATCTGAGTATCTTGGGGAAGCATCAAAGAAACATGAATCCATAGGTGAACTATGTAAGCGATCAAAACAGATCAAGGTAGACGCATTCAAACAGCAACTTATCGATACGCTTGTACACAGCATTCAATCCACGCCTACTGCGGATTTGATAGATGCCCTATTCTTCTACAATGGAATGGCCCCGAAGAATTTTCAAGTCATTCTGGAACTTGCAGATAGAGAGCGATTTGAATATCCGGCTAATCATCAGGAAGTACAGCGCTGGATGAACACACGCTTCATGGCGGCAGCATCCAAAGATGTTCGTTCGGACTTGGACGCCTTCGGACGCAACGCGTCGGGCAAGGATGAAAAATTTCCACCCGTCAGATTGCCTGTTCTTGGCAATGTCATTCTTCGAGCAATGAACCAGGAGTCACCCTGCCAAACACGTTACGGCATGATCGACCATTATTCCTTTCCAGCAGGAGATGCGGCGCGGAAAGGGATGAAGAGTGCTCTTGAGTGGCTTGGAAAGGAAGAGAGAAAAGGTAAAACCTGGTGTGACCTGTCTCGCCGCATGGAACGACCGATGCTTCTTTTTGCCTATCCATCCCAAATCCCGGTCAACTTGCCTGAACTGGCCGGCATGATGGGGGATGAGGTAGATGAAATAATTGAAACAGGTCAGGAAAAGTTCTCCGCTCTCGCCGAGAAAGTAACGGTGGCCTTGCGGGGCAGGACAAAGGAAACCGTGGATTCCGAGATTCGGGTGTTTGTCCTTGTCAAGATGGATAAAGCGCGTACTAAGGTTGTCGCCAGCAACCGATATTCCTCCGAGCATGTTATCCGCTCAGCTCAGCTTTGGCAGGAGGGCAGCCGAAATGGTCCCACAATCAAGCTACGGAGTTTTGGAAAAAACAAGGGTGATACGCCAGTTTGGACTAAAACGCTTATTCCGTTTCCGGCAGAAGCGGTCTGGTGTCTGAATACGGTTTGGTCCCGTCAGGGCACCCGTGCGGAAGGTGCACACGGATTCTCCGTCAATGATGCATTAAGTCTGCTGCTGGGTGAAGGTCACGAACTCCATCAGGTTGCCACAAGGGCGCTGAACGCAGCGCTCCGCAACAGTTTACCGTTGTTGCTGGCGCTTGGACAGGCAAATGTACAAGGGCTTGTGCATATGATCGATAAAAAATACACGAAGAAATATGAGAAACAAAAATTGCTAATCCCGTCAATTATAAGTTTGAGCTTACATAAA
>JAUYAR010000070.1 GCA_030693415.1 Candidatus Cloacimonadaceae bacterium
TTGATTTTTACTGAAGTGTCCACTGTGCAGACGATATGTCAATTCAAAGCAACCCCTGCCTAAGGATGCCTTTCGCCCACTTTTCTTGATTTCCGGAACGCTAATTTATTGAAATTTAAGGGAATTTACTTGAACAGTCTCCACTCATAGTCTGCATATCACTGGCAAATAATCCCATATCTGACAGTATCGATGATAGAGTATTAATAACGATATTACCAGAGTTAATCAATTCGTTCTTTCAACCTCAAATGCAATCTAACAGCGTTTTCTTTAGAGGAGCCATTAGTTATGGTCAATACTCATTCAGTGCTGAGCAAAATATAATTATGGGACCAGCACTAGATGAAGCATCCGAATGGTATGAGACAGTTGATTGGATTGGTATCATACTATCTCCTAGTGCAGAATACGCAGTTGAAATGTTTCTCAGCAGAAACGATGTTTTGGAAGAACATAAAACCATCATCCAAACAACATTTCATAAATACCCAAGAATACCTTTTAAACTAGGAATACCGAGTATTTGTCATTATGCTTTTTGTTGGATTGATCCAACGCGAGATGATGACATCCGAAAAGCAAACTGGGTTTTAGTATTAGGACTATTCTCACAACTAAAACACTCAATCTCTTATGCAACCAAGTATAGTAACGCATTGGAGTTTATTAAGTACATTCTATTCGAAGAGCACGAGAAGAAAAACAGCTGAACCATCAATAATTCCTAATCAGCAACTCTGTCTCTGTCTGAAAAGAACCGGAAACGGTGTATTGCGCTTCGACTTCTTCAATGGTGAAGCCTTGGTAGAGTGTGCGAATGTAAGGGTCGTTATTGTAGGATAACAGAAACTTCCCTTTGATGTTCTTCAGTGCAGCTGCCAATTCTTCATGCTTGGTGAATGCGTCTGCGTCTTCTCTGTCGTATAGATGCTCCTTGGTATAGTAGGGTGGGTCGAGGTAGAAGAAGGTATTGGGTGTATCGAACCGGGCAATGATCTTCTCAAAGTCCTGCTTCTCGATGATTACCTGTTTGAGTCGGTCTGAGGCTGCTTTAACCTTCTCAAGGTTTCGCAGCGGCATGTACTTGTAGCCCTGCATGATGCAGAAGTTCTTTGATCTTGAGCCATAGCTGCAGGACAACTGGAAGTAGAAGCGGATAGCTCGTTCCAGTTCGGTTTTGGGTGTGTGTTGTGCGAACGTGTCGAACATCTCTCTGGATACCAAGTACTGATTCAACTCCGTCACAAACGCTTCCGGGTGCTGCTTGATGTACTTCCAGAAGTTCACCAGATCACCATTGATGTCATTATAGACCTCGGTGTATCTGCTCTTGGGTCCGGTCTGCCAATCTTCCTTATCGGGTGACTTCCCAAATAGTATCCAGGCAGCACCGCCAAAGACTTCACAGTAGATATCGTGCTTAGGGATGAGTGGCAGTATCTTTTTTCTGAGGAGACGCTTGCCACCTACCCAGGAGATGATACTATTCACGATATCCCCCTGATCTCTTTGGTGGTTTTGGCTTTGGGCTTGGCGGTATCCTGATCAGTATCTACCAACTCGAAGTTGGCGATGATCACTTCATTGAACTCGGACTTGCCTTCCTTGCGGTTGATGCCCTTGGTTCGGGTGACATGCCTGATATCATAGCCTTTGTATAGCTTCAGGACATCCGGGTTGTCATCATAGCTGAGGATGAACCGTCCTTTGATGCCCTTCAGAATGTCTCTCAGGGTTTCATGACTGAACTGCTTGGAGTTCTCATAGGTATAACCCAGCATGTAAGGTGGGTCACAATAGAAGAAGTTGCTCTTGGTGTCGTACTTCTCTATCACTTTCTCATAGGAGAGGTTCTCAATAATGACCATGTCTAAGCGTCTGTGCAGTTCTTTGATGCGCTCCAGACGGTTATACATACTGGAGGTACCACGCTTCTGGGATGTGCCAAAGCTGTCACCTTTGCTTCCGAAAGATCTGGTAATCAGGAACATGAACCGGGCAGCCCGCTGTATCTCTGTTAAGCCTTCCTGCTTGAGGATATCGCCAAAGAGCTTGCGGCTGGCTACGAGAAAGTCCAGTTCTTTGATCAGCTCATCCGGGTGATACTTCACCTGCAGGAAGAGATTGACCAGGCGATAGTCGAGATCGTTATAGACTTCCAGATCGCCCCACTTGTCTTTGAAAAGCAGCATCCATGCAGCACCACCGAAGGGTTCGATGTAGCCCTGAATATCCTTGGGAACATATTGTGAGATAGTTTTGCGGAGGAGGCGTTTACCTCCGATCCAGCCGATTAATGCATCCATCACATATCTCCTTTGGGGTCGGCAAGGCAGAGCCGCAGGTACAGTTCAGGCAGTGTGAGACTGTCGAAGTCTTCAGTGGTGAAGCCCAGTTTACGCAGGATCATTTCGAACCTCTCATAGGGGTAGCGGG